>DASYMY010000675.1:0-4014 GCA_036008825.1 Glaciihabitans sp. | reverse complement strand
CATGATCGAGGTGAGCGGGGTGCGGAGCTCATGCGAGACCGTGGTGAGAAACTGCTCGCGCACACTGACAGCGTTGGCCAGATCCGTAATGTCGAAGCAGGCGATGAAGGTTCCGAGAACAGTGCCGTCCTCGCGGTGCACACGTTTGGTACTGGCCAGGATGGCTTTTTGGTCACCGGGAGGGCCAAGCCACTCGATGTGTCCGGCAATCTCTTCTCCCCGCAGCGCACGCGGGATGATCTGCTCCGAGAACGGAATACGGGTGACCCGGTCGGCCTCGAAAACGTCGTGCCCCGCGTAGGGCGGCTTGTCGAGTGAGAACCCGAGAGAGCTCACCACCTGATAGGCCTGCTCGTTGGCGATCACCGGTTTGTTGTGCACTCCGTAGAAGGCCATGGCCGCGTCCACCGTTTGGAAGACGGCGCGGGCGATGAGTTCGGCGTCCTGGGATTCCCGGAGGGCCACTTCAAGACGCGCCGCATGCTGCTCCACCCTGACCCGGCTGCGACGCAATTGGCGTGCAGCGGTGCCAACGGCGACGGCCATAAAGACCACGCAGGCCGGCAGCAGTAATGCGTTTATCCACTCCAGTGCGCTTTGCGGGAGTTGCTGGCGCAACATATACGGAAAAGTGGTGATGAACAAAGACCCGGCGACGCCCACGAACATCACGGCGGGCCGGAACCCGTAGGACAGCCACAGCACGGGGAACACGGCCAGAATGCCCAAACCGGGAACATCGTTGTAGAGCTCCAGCCGGATGAAAGCCACCGCGACAATGTCTGCGAGGGCAATAAGTATCAACCAGTTGCTGGAGATGCGATCCCACGGTGCCACAAATAACAGGAGTGACCCGAGTACAACGAGCGCCATCGCTCCCAAGAACCAGGGCGACCAGAAGTGTTCGGGTAGAACAAAAGCACACACCGTGGCGAGCAACATGGTCGCAAGAAAAAACGGGAGCTGTGCGCGAGCGAAGACTCGGATCCGTCCCTCTTGCGTCGGCTGGAGCTCGAACAGCGGCACTATCTCTCCTTGGGCGGCAAAAGTTGGATCTCGGCGAAGCATAACGTGACTGCCGCGCGCAAAAAGAATCCTGACTTGCTCACGCCTTATAGCCACACACATTCGGCGCCGGTCACACTGCAATTCGGATCGTAGTCTTTTGCCGGGCCGGGTCGGATCACCGGGGTCAGCAACGACCGCCTCCCTGGACTGCGCAGCAAACTCTCTGAACTAGTGCGGCACCACGTAGACGAAACCGTTGATCTGCGAGTCGGAGGAGGCGCCGGCGGCTGCGTCGTCGGTTGGGGTGACGACTGTGGCCGAAGTGACCAGGAACAGTCGGGTGTGATGTTGCAGGTCGCGGATGATGGCCAGCACAGAGTCCGCAGATCCCGTGAGTGTCATGTTGATCGGAATGGCGAACAAGGTATCGGGGGCGGTCACTGTTGAACCTGCGGTGTCGGGGATGGCGCCCGCAGCAACCGCGTCTGGGGCCGACTCGGCTGGGGTTTCCGGCTCAAGGGGAGGTGATGCGGCCTGGATTTGGGCCGGGGAGACCGGCTCGGCGGCCGAGAACTCGCTGATGGTGACCGAATGGCTGGCGGCGATCACGGATGCCGCGTCAAGGAACCCGGGGAGGTCACTCACGGCCGGGATCACACCGCGCAGGTCAGCCAAGTCTGCACGAGTGAGCTCGATGCGGTCGAACTGTTTTTTGAGGGTTTGTAGGCGTAGCCGGTGCGCCTCGTTCTGCGCCTCGACCGCTGCCCGGTCGGTGTGAGCGCGGTCGGCAATCTCCAGTTGAGGGGCAATGCCGGCGATCCAGCCGAGGGTGAGAATGGCGGCGGCAACAAGGCCCGCGACGATGATGCGCAAACGAACGGTCAACATGTCTGGCTCCTAGTCCGTGGCCGTCGTGGTGGTGAGCTTGGCCGCGGGGAAACGATCCGAGCGGGCCAGGACGGTGAGGTTCAGCGTGACTGTGGCCTCGTAGGAAGCCGGATCGGTGGAGGCATCCGCTGTTCGATTATCAAGGGACGAGTCGGCGTAACCGGGGAGTTGCTCGAGCGAGCGCACCCACGCGGTGATATCGGCTTCGCTGGCACTTTTCACATGCAGTCGGAGGGTCGCGGCCGGGTCGCCGCGAAGGGGCCCTGCAGGGGTGGCCGGGCTTTCCCAGGGGGGTGCTGCGGTGACGGTGGTGTCGAGCATCACCATTCCGGTGGGCATTGTGGCGCGGAGGAGGTCGAGGTAGTTGGCCCAATCAATTTCGGCGGATGCCCCAAAGCTGCGGGCCTGCTCCACCGTGGCGACCAAGTTTTCGAGGGCGCTCGCCTCTGCGTAGGCGGCCTGTTGGGTGAGCAGGGGTTGAGTTTGGGCGGTGGCCTGGGCGAGCTGCCGGTTGGCATCGGCGGCGGAGAGGGCGGCGACTCCCACAGAGGTGGCCGTCACCACGGCAAGGCCCGCGAGCCCTGCCACTAGGCGACGGGTGAGGGTGCGGGCACGGCCAGCGGCGATGATCTCGGTGGGCAGCAGGTTGACGCGGGGAGTTCCGCCGATCTCGACTTCCTGTGGGCGGCGGGAGGCGCGGCCGGGGCTCCGGCGCAGGCTCACGGCGCTCACGGGGTGTGCTCCGAGATGGCGCTGTGGCCGGGGGACGAAGTGCGCTCGGGTGCCGGGGTGCGGCGGCCGTCTGGAATGGCGGGTACCGGGGGTGGCACGGCCGCGGCGCGAGTGGCTGCCCGACCGGTTGCCCGAGGGTTGGGTGTCTCGGCGGCGATGATCGCGGCTGCAGCGGGTTCGGCGGCGTTGAGGAGGCCGGTGGTGGAGCCCGCAATCGAGCCGAGCGCGAGGCCTAGTGCGACCGTCATCTCGCCGGCGTGGTCGGGATCGCCGTGGCGCGCGTGTTTAGCGACGGGCACTCCCGCGAAAGGGTGGGAGCGACTGACCGGCAGACGGGTGATCTCGGCGAGGGCCTCGCGCAGACCATCGAGGTGGGAACCGCCGCCGGAAAGCACCAGTTGTTCGACCGGGATCTCTGGGTGGGCTGAGGCGAAGTAGCGCAGAGTGTTGCGGATGCTGTCGAGCAGGTCGCTGGAGTAGGCCTGGATGGTGTTGGCTGCCTCATCCTGCGCAGCGGGGATGAGCCCGGCAGAGCGTTTGAGGTTCTCGGCGTGCACCGGGGTGAGGTTCAGTCGCTGCGCCAGCAGGGTGGTCAGGTCGTGGCCGCCGGTCGGGATGATCCGCACAAACTGGGGAATGCCGCGGACGGCAACCACAAAGGTTGTGGTGCGGGCGCCCACATCCACCAGCGCGATGGTGCCCATTCGCACGGTGGTGGTGAGCAGCCGCACCAGGGCAAAGGGGATGAGGTCAACGTTGACGGCCGTGAGTCCGGCCCGTTGGGCGGCGACGATGTTGGTGGTGACCACGTCTTTGACGGCAGCCACCAGCAGCCCGTTGAGGATTGGGATGCCGTCGAGCGTGCCGTCGGAGGTTGGGTAGAAGTCGAGAACAGCGTCAGAGACCGGCACGGTGAGCAGGTCTTGCACGTACAGCGGCAGCGACTCGCGCACCAGCTGCGGGGTGGCCCGGGGAACGGTCAGGTCGCGCACGACCACCCGCGGGTTACCGATGCCGAGTACTACCCGTTTGGTGCGAAACCCGCCGACCGCCCAGAGCCGTTTGAGCAGGGCCGTCACGGCTGGGGCATCCGCTATTTCTCCGCAGTCAATTACTCCGTCGGGGACGGGAATCTGTCGGTAGCGGGTGACAACGGGGGTGCTCGTGCCTTCAACTTCGACGGCGCGGATGGCGGTCGACCCGATGTCTAGTCCAACGATTCTGCGAGTCATTGTGTGCTCCTATTCCAGTCCGACAAAAACGAGGTAAACGTGGGCAATGGGTTCGCCGGCAAAGATGCCCACCCAGCAACCGGCGAGCATCCAGGGGGCGAAGGGGATGCCGCTGCCAATGCGGGCTCGCCCGCTGATCAGCAGCCAACCGGCG
>DASYMY010000674.1:0-2152 GCA_036008825.1 Glaciihabitans sp. | reverse complement strand
CGCTTCGATGGTGCTCGCCTGACCATTCTCCAACGCTTCGGTCAGAGTTCCGGATCCACCGAGAACTTCACCGAAACCATCAGCAACGTCGGCGTAGGTCTGGGTCATGGTGGGTCCCCAGGTGAAGTCGGCGTTGGTCTGGTTGGCGGCTTCGGCGAAGACGTCGTAGATGGGCTGGTCGCCGTAGAACTCGACACCGTCGGCCAGAACCGGAAGGGTCAGCCCGTCCTTGGTGGCCGGGTAGAGGTTGGCTTCCTGGTTGAGGGCGGTGAGGGCTTCATCGTCGGTGTTCAACCAAAGGGCGAACTGGGCAGCCTCGTAAGGGTGCTCGGAACCCTGCAGAACAGCGGTCGAGGATCCACCCCAGTTACCTGCGGCGTCATCGCCGGCTTCCCACTGCGGCATGGGAGCGACAGCCCACTTGCCGGCGGTGTCGGGAGCTCCGGACGAGATGGAGTTGGCACCCCACACTGCTGAGATCCAGGTCCAGTCGTTTCCGGTGTTGTAGGCGTTGTTCCACTCGTCGGTCCACGCGGGAACCTTCGACACCAGGTCGTTGCTGATCAGGTTCTGCCAGTAGTCGGCAACCTCGGTCGACTCGGGTGAGGCGAGGGTGACATCCCATGCTTCGCCGTCGTTGGCGAACCACTGGCCGTCGTTCTGCCACACGAGTCCGGCGAACCAGTTGACATCGTTCTGCGGGAAGTTGGTGATGTAGGCGCCCTGAGCACGAATCTGCTCGGCGGCGGTGGCGTACTCCTCCCAGGTGGTGGGTACGGCGATGCCGGCCTGCTCGAAGAGGTCAGCGCGGTAGTACATGGCCATGGGGCCGGTGTCCTGCGGGATGGCGTAGACCGCGTCATCTTCACCGAAGCTGACCTGGTTCCAGGTCCAGTCGATGAACTGGTCTTCGCTGTCGAGCACTCCCTCGCAGGAAGCGAGGTTGGTCAGGCCGTCCTGCACACGGAAGTTCGGCAGGGCGTCGTACTCGATCTGGCCGAGGTCGGGGGCGTTGCCGGCGCTGAGCTGGTTGAAGAAGTTCTTGTAGGTTCCGCCGTTACCGTTCGGACCGGTCTGCACGGTGACCTGAATGTCAGGGTTTTCTTCGTTCCACATGTCGACAACTGTTTCGATGCCGGGGATCCAGGAGGTGTAGGTCAGTTCGACGGCGCCGTCGGCTGGTGCACACTCTGCTGCTGCTCCGCCGGCGCTGTCGCCGCCTGAGGCAGCGCAACCGGTGAGGCCGAGTGCCGACACAACTGCGAGCGCCACAATGCGCTTGCTGTTTTTGCTGGTCATGGTTGATTCCTTTTCTCTGTGTGATGGAGCTGGGAAAAACGGGTGATGTGGTGTTGTGGGAATGGTGCGAATTACTTGATGCTTCCCGCGCCCAAGCCGCCCCGCCAGAAACGTTGCAGGCTGAGGAAGGCGATGATGAGCGGGATGATGGACAGAAACGCACCGATGATGACGTAGGTGCGAATCTCGGGGATCTGGTTGACCTGCGAGTTCCACGCGTAGAGACCGAGAGTCACCGGGAACAGTGACTCGTCACGCAGCATGATTAGCGGCAGGAAGAAGTTGTTCCAGATGGCAACAAACTGGAACAGGAAGATGGTGACCAGGGCGGGGGTCATCAGACGGCGTGAGACGGTGAAGAAGGTACGTACCTCACCGGCGCCGTCGATGCGGGCGGCCTCCAATAGCTCGTCCGGCACACTGGCCGAGGCGAAAATGCGGGCAAGGTACACGCCGAACGGGCTGACCAGGCTGGGCAAAAACACCGACCAGAACGTGTTTGTTGCACCGACCTGGCTGAAGAGCAGGAACAGGGGCAGCGCCAACGCGGTGGCCGGAACCAGAACGCCACCGAGGACGATGTTGAAGACTGCTTCTCGTCCGGGAAAGTTGTACTTCGCCAACGCGTAGCCACACATGGCGGCGATGAGCGTGCCGATGAGCGCCCCAAAGCCGGCGTAGAGGATGCTGTTGAGCATCCAGCGCAGGTAAACCCCGCCGTTGTAGCTCAACAGGTTTTGTACATTCTCGACGAGGTTGAAGTCGGCGAACCACAGGCCTGCTGTGCTGCCGAAGTCACCACGGTCCTTGGTGGAGGCCACAAACAGCCACCAGATGGGAACCAGGAAGTACA
>DASYMY010000673.1:0-2446 GCA_036008825.1 Glaciihabitans sp. | reverse complement strand
GACGATCTCGCAGACCGACATCTCGTCCAACCGTCCAAAGCGGCGGTCGTTCTGCTCCGTCCCTAACTGCCCCATCGTTTCTGCAGCGCTCATCGTCATCCCCCCGTGCGCGAACTACCATACTAACCTAAAATGACCATTATACGGAGGTTAGTCACCTCTGCTGCTCACCGAAAGCGCCCCATTTAGGTGTGCCGTTTGCGTCGCCCGCTGTGCCGGGAGCGCACCACTGCGTAGGTGCTCTCCAATGCCTCGATCGCCTTGTCGTACGACCGCTGTGCCACCCCGGCAAACAAGCAGTCGACGAGCGCCAGCTGAGCGATCCGGCTCGACATCGCACCGGAACGGAAGGTTGTCTCCCGCGCCGCGGTCAACAGCAGATGGTCAGCCTCGGCGCTGATCGGCGAGCCGTTGAAGTTGGTGATGGCGATCGTGGTCGCACCCCGGTTCCGTGCTGTGGCCAACGCATCGATGGTGTCAATAGTTGTACCCGTATGCGAGATGGCTACCGCAACATCGCCCGCGCTCAGGACCGCAGCAGAGGTCAAGGACAGATGTGGATCCGCCCAGGCGAAGGACACCATCCCGATCCTGTGCAGCTTCTGATGCAGGTCATGGCCCACCAGCGCGCTGGCTCCCGCACCGTAGATGTCCACCCGACCAGCCTTCACCATCGCGTCCACAGCGGCCTCGAGCACGGTCAGGTTCAATGCGGCAGCTGTGTCCTCGATCGCGCGCGCATCGGCATGCGTGATCTTGTCGACCACGTCGCGCAGTGAGTCGGTGGCACTGATCTGACCTGTCGTCGGTGCCCCGTGACTCTGGTCGGTCTCCTCCCACTGCGCGGCCCGAGCCAGCGCAATGCGAAGCTCCGGATAACCCGCCAACCCGATCGCCCGGCAGAACCGCAGCACCGTCGTCTCGGAAGTCTGGCACTGTCGTGCAACTGCAGTGATCGAGCTCTCCGACACTCCGGCGGGGTCGGCCAATACCGCTTCGGCCACGCGTTGCTCGGCCGGTCTCAAATTAGGCAGGGCCCCGCGAACCCTGATCAGAACCGACAAAGCCGGTCTGGGCGACTCTGCCCCCTGCGCACGTTCCCCCTCAAACACGGCGCCCACCACACCTTTCCTACTTGTTAATACGAGCCTATCTGGGAATTAGAGTTGTAGTTGGACATTTTCAAAGACACGGCGGGGAGCGCTCTCAAACACGCGGTTCGTTGCACAGCAATGCCTCCCGGTCGGTCAGAGATATGTTTTTGACAGCGCGGTTGCATTCATCCGCATGGCAGGTTCTCAGCCAGGAACTCAGCAGTCACCCGCCACGCCGCATCAGACGCCTCCGCATGATGGAATTGAGGATTCGGATTGTCGAACGCATGGTTTGCACCCTCATATGCCTCGAACCGGTTTCCGAGGCGAGCCATGACAGCCGCCTCAATCCGGTTTTGGGTTAGACGGTCGATGTAGGGGTCCGCGCGGCCGAAATGATGCAGGCTTGGTGCCGTCACCTGGCCGGCAAGATCAACCAGCCAACCCAGTGCGGAGCCGTAGTAGCTGACCAGCACATCGACCTCGGTCACGGCTGCCGTGTTGAACGCCAGACCGCCGCCGAAGCAGAAGCCGATGACTCCCACCCCTCCGACCACCTCGTGGCGTCCCCGCAGCACCGAGGTGGCAGCGACCGCGTCTGAGACCGCGGTATCCCAGTCGAGTTGTCCGGCTAGCTGGATCGCCTGTTGCAGCACGTCCGGGGCGGAATCGTCCACCGTCGGCGAACCGAGCCGCCAGTACAGCTCGGGGGCGAGCACGACATAACCCAGCGCGGCCAGATCAGCCGAGCGGGACTTGATGTAGTCGCTGACCCCAAAAATCTCTTGCAACATCACCAGCCCTGGCCCAGTCCCAGAAGCGGGCAGCCACAAATGGGCAGGCATCTCCCCGTCTGCAGTGGCGACGGCGACCTTCTGTGATTCGGTCTCCGACAAGGATGCGGTCATGTAGCCAACCTACAGACCTGTTCTGACGAATCTGGTAGATCTTGAAATCAAGAGGTTCAACGCTCATCAAGACGTCAACACGGAGGTGCGGTGACCGTCTGGGATCCGACGACGTACCTGCAGTTCGCCGACGAAAGATCGCGACCCTTCTTCGACCTGACTGCACGAATCAGCTCCGACGCACCGCGCTGCGTGGTCGATCTTGGCTGCGGGCCTGGTCAGCTGACCGCCGCCTTGGCGATGCGGTGGCCGACGGCAACGGTCCAGGGCATCGACTCCTCGCCGGAAATGATTGAACGTGCTAGTGATCACGCCGGGCCCCGGATCTCCTTCCGGGTAGGTGATCTAGCTGAGTGGCAGCCCGACGAACCAGTCGACGTCCTCGTCAGCAACGCCACCTTGCAGTGGGTGCCAGGTCACCGTGACCTGCTGCCCCGGCTGGTA
>DASYMY010000672.1:0-2671 GCA_036008825.1 Glaciihabitans sp. | reverse complement strand
TTTGCATCCCCACCAAAGTGGCGACGCTGGCATCGACCCGTGCAAGCTCCAATGCGACCCAACCGCGGAAGACGGCAGAGTTCTCGAACGTTTTGGTCTCATCCCACGGCATTCCGAACAGACCAAGGTCGGCCAGCTTCTGCACAATCTGGTGAGGGAACTCGGCACGTGCCCAGTGATCGTTGATGATCGGCCGCACCTCGGTCTCCAGGTAGGCGCGCAGAGCAGTGATGACCTGCTTCTCCCGATCGGACAGAGAGTTCTCAAAACCATAAAAATCGCTGGACAGGGGCTCGAATGACATGTACATGCTCCATTGCTTGTATGAGATCGCACCGAGCCTAAGCGTCCGGTCGCCCACTTCCCTAGGGCGTTGGTACTTTGGTCTAACCAACGAAGAGAGACAGGCGAGATGTTTGTAGGCATCACCAATACGCCCCGCGATTACCCGTGGGGTTCGACCACCGCCATCGCCGAACTGTTGGGATACACCCCCACCGGCACCCCCGAGGCAGAGCTCTGGTTGGGGGCCCACCCCGGATCGCCCGCCGTCATCATTGACCCCTCCCGCACATCGGGCGCCAGCACACTCGCCGAGTGGATTGCCGCGGATCCGGCAACGGCCCTCGGCGCGGGCGACCCGGCCACCTCAGGCGCCCCCGACTCGACTGGCTCGTCCGCTTCGACCGGGCCGCGCCTGCCATTTCTGATGAAGGTGCTCGCCGCCGCAGCACCGCTGTCGTTGCAGGCGCACCCCACCATTCAGCAGGCGCAAGAAGGATTCGCGCGCGAGAACGCCGCCGGGATTGCACTCGACGCACCCTTTCGGAACTACAAAGATGCCTACCCCAAGCCCGAGCTGATGCTGGCGCTGAGTGACACGTTCGAAGCGCTCTGCGGGTTTCGTTCGGCGGACCTCATTCGGGGCAGCCTGGCTCAGCTGATTGCCGCAGCGCCGGTGGCATCCGCCCCATTTACTGCGTTCTCAGTGTCTGACGGGTCAATTGCGATTCAATCACTGCGCGACCGGCTTGACTCCGACGCGGCGTTGCCTGCGACGTTTGAGTGGCTGCTGACGCGCGGCGAGGGCGTTGATGCGCTGATCGAAGCGGTTGTTGATGTGTCGACGGTGTCGGCGGAGCAGCTCGACGGGCCGGAATTTGCGACGGTGCGGGATTTGGCGGAGCAGTATCCGGGCGATCCGGGCATTGTGATCTCGCTCCTGGTGAACCGGGTGAGCTTGCGACGCGGCGACGTGCTGTATCTGCCGGCGGGCAACATTCATGCGTACTTGCACGGGCTGGGAATTGAGGTGATGGCTTCGTCCGATAACGTTCTGCGTGGGGGACTGACCACCAAACACGTTGACGTGCCTGAGCTGCTGAGTGTGCTCGACTTCACGCCGGTGCCCGTTCCGTATCTGCCGCCCACTGAGTTGGCGGCGGGGGTGCGGCTCTTTACGCCGGATGTTCCCGACTTCCAGCTGCTGCATGTGGAGGGCGCCGACCGTGAGGTGGACTTCGCGCTGCATGGCCCGGCCATTGTGCTGTGCATCTCGGGTGCGTTCCGGGTGGACGGTTCGGGAGTGGCTGCTGGCGACGCAGGTTCGGGTGCTGGTTCCGGCGCGGACGGTTCCTCCGTGCTACTTGGGCGCGCCGACACTATCTACGTGACTCCCAACGAAGGCCGCCTGACGATTTCGGGCTCCGGTGAGCTGGTGGTCGCCACCGTCAACCGCTAGGTCACGGCGGGCGGTCCGGTGCGGGCCCCAGTCGCAGCGCCGCCTCCTCCAAACAACTCCTTCTCCTCCAAACAAAACGAAGGAGATTGTCGCGGTGGCGCTGGCATGTGGACGTCCTGGGCCCGGACGCCTCGGATCTTCCTTCGTTTTGTCAACCTGGCTGCCCAGATCGCCCGCCTGTGACGTGTCAACCAGCATGAACTACCTCAGAGCGGATGCCACGTGTCCGGCGAGCTCCAGCACCTTCGGCTCGTCGCTCCCTTCGACCGGTCGCTGGCCGTTGATGAAGGTACCCACCCGCACCCAGGCGTCGCCTGCGACAAAGTCAACCGTGCAGGCCGAGACCTCGCCGACGGGGCAGGTCATGTACGCCTGCTGATCGACGCCGTCGACGTTGACCGGTTCATGGTTATCCCACACACCCGTCGACACTGAACCCTGCTCAAACGCCCATGCCCCGTGCGGGAGCATCTCAAGCTGGGCGTCGCCGGCGTCCGAGGCGGCCGGCCCAGCCATGCATCGCGTGACTCCCGCCAGATCAGCGGCGCCAGTCACCAGACCCCACCCGCCGGAGTGGTATTCGGAATGCTTCGGCAGCTCTGGTGTTGCGAAAATCGACTGCACGATCTCAGCCGGAAGCATCCGCTCACAATCGGTTCGCGCTGAAACCGCCTCGACGGTAGGGACGGTGTTCGACGCAGCTGCCTCTGCGACCCGCTCGGTGATAGCGCTCAATACCGGTGAGGCGGATGCCAGCACCTCGGCATCCGTAGTCGTCTCGGAGGTGGTGGCGCCTTGCAAAAACAGGTTGATCCAGGATTCACCAACAAGGACGTTTGCTGAGCAGAGGCCGGAGCGTGCAAAACAGGTTGCGCTCGACGAGTCCCCGAAGGGCTGAGCGTCGTCAAAAGGATTGTCCCCGGTGTGGCG
>DASYMY010000671.1:0-3581 GCA_036008825.1 Glaciihabitans sp. | reverse complement strand
CGATTTCCGTGGTTTCGAACTGGTCATCTATCCGCTGAATGAATCCGACCACGCAAAACGGATCATTGTTGGATCGTCGTGAGTCGCTAACGCGCCATTCCGTTTGCGAGAGTGGGAGTGCGACGAGATCGTGCGTCTGCGCTGATGCGTCGATCGATGGCATGGTTCCTCCTGACCTTTCGGCCATCCTATTAAGGTGCTGACTGTAGCTTTGGGGGTCGACAAATCTGTCTTACTGTGGTCGGCTGTGCCAAAGAAAGTTCCGAGGGAGCCTCTGGCGCGGTGCAATACACCGTTCGACCGAGGCGCAGCTAGCTCCGCAGCCGTACGGCGTGCGCCATTTAAGTGTTGCCAATTTTTCCCGTTAGCGATCGCCACGTTGTTGAGATCGACACGTTAGTTGGCCTGTGTATTGAGCGCACTCCTTATGCCCAGGTTGTCTGACCGGCAGCGCGTGCGGTCTCTATGACACGTTGTGTTTCCCGTCAACGGGTCCCTTTTCCTTGTCCACCTTCGTATGGTGTGGTGATGAAGCACATCACTTTTGGGGATAAATCGTTGCTTGTCGGTGACGATGTCGCGGATATGTTGTTGGAGTACGCCGCTTTTCTCACGAGCTCAGGAGCTGGCGACACGGTTCAAGTGCACGCAATCGGCTCCGATGGGAGCGACGTTACAGCGTCGTTTTTGCTGGGACCGGGGGTGACGATGATGGCTGAAACGAGTACGACCTCCCTTCCGGAGCCAGACAACAGAGAAGCTATCGAGTACATAAAGGAAGCAACAATGCAGGCGCGCGTTCGCCCCGCCGCCATGTCGGATGACAACGTGCCGTTTTCTTTTCACGACGAATTGTGAGTACGGGCAATGAGGGCTAACCGTCTGCCAAATGAGTTTCACCGAGTGACGATAATCTTCGGGCTCACATTGGGGCGTCTCCCGACAAATCCCGCATAAGGGCGAGGGGCGGATTGCGCTACCCCCTGTCCGTGGGGCAGAGAAACGATGCGCTCCTTTGTATGGTCGCCCCATGTGTATTGAGCGGCTGTCGAATAAGCCACTAGGCAGTCCCGCGACATATTTATTGGGAATCTGTTTGCGATGCGGCCACTCAAGAATGGGAATTGGCTCCGACGGTTTGTCACTACTGCTTCGTCGATTACTGCGGATGCCAGCCCCTGCAGTGGTGTGTGCCGGAATGTGGGCGATCGAGGGTGAAGCGGTAGGGATTGCGTGCTGGTGCGTGGATGGTTGCCACGCTGAGTCCATAAGTTCCCGCCGTCGGAAGACGGCAAGCGGGCTCTAGTGCGCGGTCCGCGCGGTGAGAATACTGTCGTCAAGCTGTTCGAGCAGGCTTTTGACGTCGCTGTAGATGGCATCGGCCCCTGCTGAAAGAAGTTCTTCCCGCCCAAATCCGCCACTGAGCAGGCCGATCGAGGTAACACCCGCGCGTTCGGCAGCTTCGATATCCCACACTGAGTCGCCCACCATCACAGCCTCAGCTGGGGTCACGGAGGCTTTGGCGAGGGCTGCGGCGATAATGTCGGGATCAGGCTTGGCGCTGCCCACATCTTCGGCGGATGTCACTGCCGTTGTCGAGTCGTCCACGTCGAGAACGTGGAGCAGGATATCCAGCTCGGCTTGCGGAGCGGACGTCGCCAAGACGACTTTGTGGCCCCGTTGAGCAAGCTCGCGTAGCAGCTCGTTCGCACCGCTGATCGTCCGAAGGCGGTCGGTGGTTGCCATATAGAACTCGCTGTGTTTTTCTTTGGCGCTATCGCCCACAGAGTCGGCAGCATCCCCGAGGAGTCGCTCAAGCAGTTTCCCGGAGTCCATTCCGATGGAACGGTGAATGCGCCACACATCCACGGGGTGGCCAACCGCTGTAAACGCGCGATCCCAGGCATCGATATGGAGGTAGTTCGAATCCACTAGCGTTCCGTCGATGTCGAAAAGGATGGCCTTGGGTCCGGAGTTAGGCGACATTTGCAGTGACATTGGTTAAGCCTACGTTTCTCCTTGTGCAGGGCCTAGGTTCTTCATCGAAGTTAAGCTGGCCGCCCGCCGCGCGGAGTTTTCCAGAAGTTACGAACGGGAGATACTGTTGCTGAACGATCGGTTTGGCTTCCGTTTTGAGGTGCGCGCGTGGCAATAGTAAAAATCATCCACGTCCGTGGAGCTCAGAGCCGACGCATCGACAGCTGGCACGGGGCAGGGCCAGTCTGATGGGGGCATCCGCCGTTGATAAAAAGCGACAAACCAAACGTGTACTGCGGATAATTCTGGCGACGAGCCACCTCGCCAAGATCTCTCCGGCTCTCTTGGCGCTGATGATCTTCTTGCTCGTGGCTATCGTGTTCACTGGTTTACTGACTCTGCCGGCCGCGGCGGCGGATAGGCAAGCGACACCTCTGCACGACGCGATGTTCACCGCATTTTCGGCGGTCACCGTTACGGGCCTCGTCTCCGTCGACACGGCGGAACATTGGTCGTTTTTTGGGCAAGCCGTGATCCTTCTCGGCATCCAAATCGGTGGCCTCGGTATTGTCACCATCGCCCTGCTCCTATCGCGGGCCGTCACGCGCAGCTTCGGCGTGCAGGTGCGAATCTTCGCTCAGCAGGGGATCGGTACCAACAAGCTGGGAGAGGTGAGGTCACTACTCCGCATCGTTGTGGTGACCACCTTGGTGCTGGAGCTCGCCCTAGCGGTCGTTCTTATCCCTCGGTTCATCATTGTTGAGCAGTCGTGGAGTCAGGGCACCTGGCACGGCCTGTTCTACGCGATCTCCTCCTTTAACAACGCCGGGTTTGTTCCGAACGTTGGTGGGTTGGAGGCATTCGACGGAGACCTGTGGATCCTAGTGCCGGTCATGCTCGGGGTCTTTGTCGGAAGTTTCGGTTTTCCCGTCTATCTCGTGCTGATGATGTCGCGGCACCACTGGCGTCGCTGGTCTTTGCACACCAAACTGACCCTGGCCACCACAACGCTGTTCCTCTTTATCGGGGCCATTGCTTGGGGCGCGTTTGAGTGGGCAAACCAGGCCACCATCGGCGGCATGACGGTGTGGGACAAAGCGTTCCACTCGCTTTTCGCCTCCGTCATGATGCGCTCCGGTGGGTTTTCGCTCACCGATTACGGTGAGTCCACTCCCGTAACTCTGTTGATGACGGATGCCCTGATGTTTGTTGGCGGTGGCTCCGCATCCACCGCCGGGGGCATCAAAGTCACCACCATCGCAGTTCTGTTCCTGGCGATCATCGCCGAAGCAAAAGGCGACAAAAACATCTCGATTTTCGGTCGCACCATTCCCCAGGGCATCCTCCGCGTCGCAATCAGTGTCACCTTCCTGGGGGCGACACTGGTACTTCTGGCTACAGCACTGCTGATGTTCACCACCGATGCACCCCTCGACCGCATCCTGTTCGAAGTGATCTCGGCCTTCGCAACCTGCGGTCTCAGTGTCGGTTTGAGCGGGGAGCTGGAACCGTTTGGTCTCTATGTCCTCACCGGTCTGATGTTTGCTGGCCGTGTTGGGCCGATTGGTTTGGCCTCTGCGTTGGCCATCCGCCGGCGAAACCTC
>DASYMY010000670.1:0-11592 GCA_036008825.1 Glaciihabitans sp. | reverse complement strand
GGCCGGGGTGGTGGACTTGCTGCTCAATATGCTTCCGGGGGTGGCCGTTGCACTGCTGCTCGGGTGGGGCCCTGTGGCAGCGTTTGTGATGGGCGGGGTGACCTATATCTCTTCATCAGGCATCATCGCGAAAGTGCTGAGTGATCTGGGGCGGTTGGGCAACCGCGAAACCCCGGTGATCTTGTCCATCCTGGTCATCGAAGATCTCACCATGGCCGTGTATCTGCCCATACTGATTGCCGTGCTCGCGGGGGTGTCTTTTTGGGGCGGATTGCAGGCGGTGGGGATCGCGCTTTTGGTGCTCACCCTGATTCTGGTGGCGGCTCTCAAGTATGGGCACGTGGTCTCTTCCGCCATTGACAGCCCCGACCGGGAATCTTTTCTCCTCAAAGTGATGGGGGCCGCGCTGCTTGTCGCCGGGGTGGCCTCGGCGCTGCAGGTATCCGCCGCCGTGGGAGCATTTCTGCTCGGAATCGCAATCTCCGGGGCGACAGCGCAAACGGCTACCCGGGTCTTAGAACCGCTACGTGACGTGTTCGCAGCCCTGTTCTTTTTTGTGTTTGGCCTCAACACCGACCCGGCGTCGATCCCACCAGTTCTGCTGGTGGCCCTCCTGCTCGCGGTAGTCACCTCCTTCACCAAAATGGTGACCGGGTGGTGGGCTGCTGGCAAGCAGGGCATCGGAGTGTTGGGGCGTGCGAGGGCCGGTGCCGCGCTGATCGCCCGAGGCGAGTTTTCAATTGTTATTGCCGGGCTGGCCGTGGCGTCCGGAGCGGTGCCTGATGAGTTCGCCGCGCTGGCCACCACATACGTGTTGCTGCTGGCGGTGATCGGACCAATTGCGGCGCGGGTGATCGAACCGGTCATCCGCGCTCTGCAAAACCGAGGTGAGACACCCGTTGCAGGTCGCACCGTATGAGGCGAGAAGTCGCCCGGAAACCCGCCGGATTGATTGCACTGACCTCCTCGACCTGATACGCCTGGAAGAGTAACCACTTGAAGGGAACACAATGACCCGTGATACCCCGCACGTTCGTGACAACCCGCACGTTGAGGAACCCACCAACGCTGACCTTGAGGTGGGGAGTCCCAGCAATTGGGCGGCCGGGCTTCCTGGAGTCACTCATTCCCTGCAACCCGCGATCAAACACATGGGCGCGAGCCGCACCGCGCAAACGCTGCTCGCGCTGAACCAAAAAGACGGCTTCGACTGTATGAGCTGCGCCTGGCCTGACCCCGCACATCGAAAGACGTTTGAATTCTGCGAGAACGGGGCCAAAGCGGTCACCTGGGAGGCAACCCCCGTCGTTATTAATTCGGACTTCTGGGCGGAACACCCGATCAGCGATCTGCTTGAGCGAAGCGAATACTGGTTGGGCATGCAGGGCCGCCTGACCGAACCCGTTTATAAGGCCGCAGGCGACGACTTCTACCGGCCGATCAGCTGGGAGGAGGCGTTCGCGGTGCTGTCGACCAAGCTCAACAGCCTGGACTCCCCCAACGATGCCGCGTTTTACACCAGCGGTCGAACCTCCAACGAGGCGGCGTTTGCGTACCAGCTGTTTGTGCGAGCCTACGGCACCAACAACCTGCCCGACTGCTCCAATATGTGTCATGAGTCCTCCGGTTGGGCCATGGGGCAGACCATTGGTATTGGTAAAGCCACGGTCACTTACAAGGACTTTGAGCAGGCCGACCTGATCATTCTGATGGGGCAAAACCCGGGCACGAATCATCCGCGAATGTTGACAGCTCTTGAAGAGGCCAAAGAGGCTGGCGCGCAAATTGTGGCCGTGAACCCACTGCCGGAAGCAGGCCTGAGACGCTACAAAAACCCGCAGAAGGTCAAAGGGGTCGTGGGGCGGGGCACGGAAATTGCCGACCAGTTTGTGCACATCCGCTTGGGCGGGGATATGGCGCTGCTGCAGGCAATCTCGAAGCGAGTGTTGGAGGCAGAAGCGGCGAACCCGGGGACGGTGCTCGATCACGAGTTCCTCGACGAGCACTGTTCGGGGCTGAGCGAACTGCAGGAGAGCCTGTCCCACCTAGACGAAGCAACCGTGTTACAGGCAACGGGTCTGACTAGCGCGGACATCGACGAGTTGGCGGCCCGCTACATTGCGGCGGACAAAGTCATCATCACCTGGGCGATGGGGATTACCCAGCAGAAAAAGGCTGTCGCCACCATCAAGGAAATCATCAACCTGCTGCTACTGCGTGGCAATATCGGCAAACCGGGGGCAGGAGCCTCACCGATCCGTGGACACAGCAATGTGCAGGGCGACCGCACTATGGGGATCTGGGAACAAATGCCGCCCGCGTTTTTGGACGCCATCGAGTCGGAGTTCGGCTTTGACCCGCCACGGGAGCACGGGCTGGATGCCGTTCAGACCATCCGGAAGATGCGCGACGGCTCCGTTCGGGTGTTTGTCGCCGTCGGCGGCAACCTGGTGGGGGCAATCTCTGACACCCAGGCGGCCGAGGCGGCCATGCAGAACACGGAAATGACCGTGCAGGTGTCGACGAAGCTGAACCGATCACATGCCGTGGTTGGTCGCGAAGCGCTCATTTTGCCCACCATGGGCCGCACCGAGATTGACATTCAAGAAAGCGGCCCGCAGTTCGTCTCGGTCGAAGACACCGTGTGTGCTGTGCACCCGTCGTGGGGAACAGTGGAGCCGGTCTCGCACACTCTGCTCTCGGAGGTGTCCATCATCTGCCGGCTGGCCAAAGCGACCCTGGGCGACACAGTCTCGGTCGACTGGGACGCCTTTGAGGCCAACTACGACGTGATCCGCGACCACATCGCGCACGTCGTCGGCGGCTGCGAGGACTACAACGTGAAGATCCGGCGAGAAGGCGGATTTGTTCTGCCTAACGGGCCACGCGATTCGCGCACATTTCACACCCCCACCGGGAAAGCCATGCTCACGGTGAACGAGCTGGAGTATGTGGAGCGGCCAGCAGGCACCCTAATTTTGCAGACCCTGCGCTCCCACGACCAGTTCAACACCACCATCTACGGGTTCAACGACCGGTATCGGGGTGTCAAAAACGGCCGCAATGTGGTGTTTGTCAGCCCTGATGATCTCAGCGAACTGGGCATCGCCGACGGCGACAGGGTGAACGTGGTTGGGCAGTTCCATGACGGGGTGGAGCGGGCGATGCGTGACGTGCGTGTTGTGTCGTACCCGACGTCGAAAGGGTGTGCGGCCGCGTATTACCCGGAGGCGAACGTGCTCGTGCCGTTGGATCACGTCGCCGACGGCAGCAACACCCCGGTGTCGAAGTCCGTCATTGTGCGATTGGAGCCGGTCGGCTGACTTTGGCGCGGTTACTGGGCAGTCTGCGCCCAGCCGCCATCTGCGGCATCCGCTGTGGTGGGATCCGCCGTTTTCAAAGCAATCTGCGCTGCAAAGTTGACGCTTTCCGCTGGTGTTCCGTCCTTTTTGGCGGCGGCAAGGCCTGCGGCATAGCCCACCAAAAAAGTGGTAACAGCGCCGGCGTCTGCGCCACCAGCGCGAGTTCCCGCCTCGGCGACGGAGCGGATCAGCGAGGCATCCGCCTCCAGATTGAGTATTTGCAGCGCTTGGGTGAGTTCGTGTGTCCACGCTGCAAGGTCGCGGCCGGCTGCAGCGGAGGTGGCTTCGGATTCCATCGTGTCTCCTTCATCGGTGAAGTGGAACAAACGGCGAAAGCGCCGCCGACTTCTCAGGGGGATAAGAAGTCGACGGCGCTTCACACACTCACAGTGGGGCAATCACTCCCAACAGAAATAAGCATCGTCGCTTTAGCTGGAGGGAACCATTGAGCTAGCTGATCGTGAGCTGCGCACTTGAGAGCGGATGACTCAGCCTTTCAGGTCAGAGCGTGGGATCTTCGAGATCGTATGCGTCCATATTCTGAGTGTTCAACGACTCATCTACTCCGCTTTGTGGTTTCGCATGACCGAGCAAATCTGATTCAGCGGTGAGCTCCGCGACCAGGTCAGGATCGCTGATTTCGTCAAAGTCGGTCTCTTCGGGTATCGCCGTCAGCTGGCTTGCCGGGCCGATTAGAACAGAGGCGACGGCGATACTGCCGTTCTCAACTCGTACGGGAACTTCGACCGTGGCCGACGTGTTTTTGCGAGCGAGTGCCTGCGCATAGCTCACCAGCGCATCGGCAATATCGTTTCCGGTTAGGAGGCTGTCCCCGGCGTAATGGATGCGTTTCATGGCAGAAGCCTACGTCTTCCCGCCATTAATGGACTGAAACGCACAGGAGGGGCGCGCTTTATCAGCCCTTACGGTTACGCTTCGTCGCGCGCCGAAATCGGCGGGGGCGCCGTTCAGGTACCCTACACATCAGTACGATTTTTTCACCTCATTGTCGTCACGAGTTTTTGCATGCGAGGTGGGTTTAGGTATACGGAGAACCACATGGGAACGCTGACATACAACGGGACTTTTACCGTCGACTTCGACGACCGCGTGTTAGCCCATCTGCAAGTTGTTATCGGCGCAAAACTTCGCCGCGGCGAATCCTTCTACTTCTCGTGGAAAGATGACGCCCGTATCGGCAACGGCCGCACCACCATTTGGATTCACCCGACTGTTCCGATGATCTATAAGTATTTCGGCGGCAAAATGCCCATGCTCAACCGTCTGTGGATTGACGCCCTCGTCTCCTCGGCCAACTCTTCGGGTGGCCTGCAGCTCGTCACAGAGCCCACGGGCAATGAAGGCGAGAACGGGGCAAGCGCATGACCATGAAGCGCATCAACATTCTCTACGATGGCATCCACTACTCCCTCGCCAGCCGCGACCTCGACCAGCTCAAAGCAGAGGTGCTGTCGGGGATGACCTCCGGTGAACCTTTCTGGCTTCGCGTGAACCACGGTGAGGGTAGCTGGCGCGAAGCCGACATTCTGATCTCCCCCGGAGTTGGTATCTCCTTGATGGGGATTGACCCTCCCGACTCCGCTGACGACTAGGTAACACTCTGGTCAATAGTGACCGGACCATATAGCAAGTTCGGGTAGATATCTACCCCCCTCAGCATTAGGTACTGAAGGCGATGCCACCCCTAGGCTGGCATCTGGCAACACAGCGCCGCTTACGAGTCCCCACCGTTGAGGGCTTCAGAGTCTCTGCAAAGAGATTGCGGCTGTGGCCGGGCTCTTCCCGGCGGCCATCCATCGAGTGCTTGCACAGTGTGCGCACTCACCCCTCGATGCGGTCGCACGTCTTCCGCGTTGGCCTGACGTATGCCCGGAGGTTCTATGTTCCGTCGTTACCTCGTCACTGCGCTCATTGGCTTTGTAGTCAAGAGGTTCACCAACCGGAGCCGCACGAACACTCAAGCAGCACCCCGCCGGGCGCGCTCAAGCTACCAGCCCAAACGGTAGCTCCCACTAACTCATCCTCCGCAGTACCACTCACAAATCCGGAACCTGTTTCGGACAATCACAGAAAGAGAGACTCACATGGGCTTCTTCGCATTCCTCCTCCTCGGCCTCATCGCTGGCGCAATCGCTAAGGCAATCCTGCCGGGTCGCCAGGGTGGCGGCTGGATCGCAACTCTCGTCCTCGGTGTTATCGGCGCCCTCCTGGGTGGATTCCTGGGCAGCGTTCTCTTCAACGCCAACCTGGAGGAGTTCTTCTCCATCCAGACCTGGCTCCTCGCCATCGGCGGCGCCATCGTCGTTCTGCTGATCTACGGCTTCATCACCGGCCGTCGCAAGGCGTAATTACCCCGGCCTCACGGCCACCGACCTTCGGGTCACCGTGGTGTTATCACCACAGCCAAAGCCAGGGCATCCCACGGGGTGCCCTGGCTTTTGTGTTTTCACCGAAAGCGTTAGCGCGTGGGCTCCGCCAGAAGCGCTCGCGCAGCCAGCCCGATAATCGCGCTATAGGTGGGGTAGGCAAATTGCACGTGGGCGAGGGTGGAGACATCAACACCCGCCGCCATCGCGGTTGTCACCGATTGCACTACCTCGATCGCATTCTCTCCCACTGCGTGGGCGCCGAGGATCAACTCGCGCCGCCGATCGGCAATGAGCATCAAAAAGCCCAGTTCGCGATCGTCAATAACGGCGCGGTCTAGCGACGAGTACGGCACAGAGGCCACCACACACTGCGGGTCACGCTCCCGCGCTTGTTCTTCGGTCAGGCCAACCCCCGCATAGTCGGGGTCAGTAAAACCACCCGCGGGCAGCAGGTGGTGAGGTGTTCGCCGGTTGGCGCCGAGCACCGCGTTTTCCGCTGCCGCCTCCCCCTCAAACTGGGCGGCCTGCACCAACATGTCGCGCCCGTTGGCATCACCAATGGCGAAAATGTGCGGCACAACGCTGCGGAAGTACTGGTCAACGGGAATCGACGACCGCACGGTCTCGATACCCGCATTTGCCAGCCCGAGATTGTCTACATCGGCGGGCCAGCCCGTCGCCATAATAACCGCATCAAATACGGCGGATTCCTCTGCGCCCGACATCTGCCACGACATAATGATGCTGTCATCCGCCTCCTTTACAAGCGAATTCACGGTATCGATGCCGGTGTGGACGATGACACCCTGGGAACGGAACGCGTCGGTGACCGCCGTCGATATTGCAGCATCCGATGTCATCAAAATGCGTGGTGCCACATCAAGCAGCGTGACTTTGGAGCCGAACGAGCTGAAGATGGTGACCAGCTGAGCGCCTGTGTTGCCGCCGCCGATAACACCCAAGCGCAGAGGCATCCGCGGTAAATCGAGTACGTGTTCGGGGACGGTGGCGTGTTCGGCGCCGGGAATGGGCAGGCGACGCGAGTGACCGCCGACCCCCACAATGATGCTGTCGGCGCTGAGGCGGCGACCACTGTCGAGGACAAGTGTGTGGGCGTCCTCGAAGGTGGCGCGGCCTTCTTGGATGAGGTCAACACCGGCGGCGGCAAAACGTCCGGACTCGTCTTTGAGACCGCGCACCCGGTCAACGGTGGCTCGCACCCGATCGGCGGTAACGGACCAATCAATTTCTTGGTCGGCAACACCAATACCGTAGGTGCCGGCCGTACGCACTTCGCGCATCAGGCGAGCGGTTTTGGCGAACACCCTGGTGGGAACACAACCGGTGTTAACGCAGGTGCCGCCGGTGCGTCCGGCTTCGGCAACGGCAACGCGCGCGCCCAGTTCTGCTGCACGGAGAGCGGCTGCCGTTCCTCCTGGTCCTGCTCCAATAACAACAACGTCGTAGTGGTCAGCGGGTGTGGTTGACTCGTGCGCCATGGCAGTCTCCAGATAAGGATCTCAGGTGGGTCCTGACTCATCCTCTCCTTGACTCTGCCACGAAAGTGAGCCTTCAGGGGACGGCTGATATTCAGCTTCAGACGGTAGCGGATGCCACGCGTCTGACCAGGTCTTCCCACCCCGCTGCGAGGCGCTCCATCGAGATCAGTTGGGCACGGTTTTCGTGCAGCACCAAGGCTGAATCGAGGGAGGCGAGAAGGTTGAAGCTCAAGACGGGAAGATCCCCCTCCACCCCGGCAGCACGCAGCAGAACAGTGATGTGCAGGTGGGATGCCGCCCGGGCCGGGGCGGAGTACCGCGAGGTGGAAGTCCCATCCGCTGCGCGCAGCAAATCACCCTGCGTTGCCAGCAGGTCAATACGGGCTCGCCCAAACGCGATCAGCCTGGTGATGGGGTCGGCCTCGGGGCCCAGCGGGGGTGGGCCAAACAGAAACTGCTGCTGAAAGTCGAGTTCGCTCGCGTTCAGCAGAGACTGCATCAGTTGGGCGCGGGAGGTAAACCGCCGGAACACGGTGCCTTTACCCACTCCGGCTTCACGGGCGACGGCGTCCATGGTCACGGCGTCAACACCGCTGGTGCGCACCAATCGCCAGGCCGCGTCGAGAATCAGTGCTCGGTTGCGCGCGGCGTCGGCGCGCTCGGATGGCACTGGTGCCGAAAGGAGCTGCCTGGAGCTGTCCGCCATTGGTGTCACGATCGGACTGTAGCACCTCGGGAATAAACGGACCGCGGTCCGGTTGAGTTGAATATGACTACTACCTCTATCCTCGTCCTTGTTGGCAGCCTGCGCGCAGGATCTAAGAACCGCGAGCTGGCCGAAGCGGCCATCGAAACGGCGCCCGCGGGCACCAGCCTCACCGTGTTTGACGGGCTTGCCGACATTCCCTTCTACAACGAAGACATCGACGTGCCCGGCTCTGTTCCCGCCGCAGCCACCACCTTCCGCGACGCTCTTGCCGCCGCAGACGCCGTGCTTGTGGTTACCCCCGAGCACAACGGCACCATCCCCGCTGTTCTTAAGAACGCAATCGACTGGGCCTCCCGCCCGTTTGGCGCCAGCGCCATCGTGGGCAAACCCGTCGCGGTTATCGGTAGCGCATACGGCCAGTTTGGTGGAGTGTGGGCTCAGGACGAGGCACGCAAGTCCTTTGGTATCGCCGGAGCCCGCGTACTCAGCGACATCACGCTGTCTATCCCGGGCTCAGTGGTGCGGTTCGCAGAGATCCACCCGAAGGATGACGCCGAAGTTGTGGCACAGCTGGCCGCGGTTGTTGCAGCCGTGACCGAGGCATCCGCTCCTACACAGGCGGCGTAGTTCGAAGCGTTCCCACAACGCACAACGAGGGTGACCCCATTGGGGCCACCCTCGTTATTTTTGTGCTCACCGGTGTGAGAGCAGCGCCATCGTCTTAGACGACGGGGATGATGAGGCCCTTGGTCTGGGTGGTGGCGCGCGTGAAGCGCTCCTGAACGTCAGCCCAGTTGGCGATGTTCCAGAACGCCTTGACGTAGTCAGCGCGCACGTTGAGGTAGTCGAGGTAGTAGGCGTGCTCCCAGACGTCCAGCATCAGCAGCGGAACGATGCCAGCAGCGAAGTTGGCCTGCTGGTCGAAGAACTGCTGAATGATGAGGCTTTCGCTGATCGAATCCCAGGCGAGAACCGACCAGCCGGAACCCTGAACACCGAGGGCAACAGCGGTGAAGTGGGCCTGGAACTTCTCGAACGAACCAAAGAAGTCATCAATGGCGGCTGCCAGTTCGCCGGTGGGCTTGTCGCCACCGTTCGGCGACAGGTTCGACCAGAAGATGCTGTGGTTGACGTGTCCGCCGAGGTTGAAGGAGAGGTCCTTCTGAAGTTTGTTGATGTTGGCGAGGTTGCCGCTCGTGCGTGCCTCAGCAAGAGACTCCAGCGCGGTGTTTGCGCCGGCAACATAGGTGGCGTGGTGCTTGTCATGGTGGAGTTCCATGATCTTGCCGCTAATGTGCGGCTCCAACGCCGAGAAGTCGTACGGCAGTTCGGGAAGCGTGTAAACGCCCATATCTAGCTCCAGTTCTAAACAACGGTATGCAGTAAACGCACCGGGGACTTTCAGGTCCCGCTTCGAAGCTATCAGGAACGAAATATTTGTCGCCTGTTAGTTAGGAAGTTCCCAGGCGCGCTGAGCTTGCCGAGCCTGGTGTCTGTGGGGTGCCGCGGGATCAGGAATCCGCCCCTGTTTGCAATTTTTGTAGGGCGGCGGATGCCTGCTTCGCAGCGGCAACCACCAGTACCGCGAGGTCTTCGTGGCTGCGGCCAACGTCACGGGTTTCAAGAACCCCAACGCTGAGGGCGCCAACGGGGACGGAGCTGGCGTCGAAGATGGGGGCGGCGATGCTCATCGACATGGGGATGCGCTCACCGGAGGTGCTGGCCCAGCCGCGTTGTCGAATGACCGCCAGGCGCGCTCGAATCTCTTCCGGATCAACAACGGTGTTGGCGGTGTACTGCGGCAGCGGCACCTGCAGTGCCAGGTCAATATCGCTCTCACTCATAAAGGCGAGCATGCTGTTGCCGTTTGCGCCTGCCGCCAACGGCACGCTCTGGCCCAGTTTGACGGTGATCCGGATGGCTTGGGCGCTTTCGATCTGTCCGACGTAGACCCGTTCGTGACCCATCCGGGCGCTGAGAATGGCGGTCTCCCCGGTAATGGCGGCGAGGTGCGCTGCGGCCGGCATTCCGGCGGCACGGACGTCGTTATTGATGTGGGCACGACGTCCGAGTGCAAACGCACTCGGGCCGAGGCCGTAGAGGCGTTGTGTGCTGTTATACGAGACGAGTCCGCACTCAACAAAGGTTTGCAGAATGCGGTGTACCACCGACTTACCGAGCCCCAACCGGCGCGCGATGTCAGAAACACCCAACCACTGCTGGTCGGCGGCGAAACACATCAGTACCTGCGCGACCCGTTCGGTCGTTGAGGGCGGGCGCTCAGTCAGTGTCATGCGTCGATTGTAGGGGCATGTTCCACTCGGCGGAACAAAATCTCGAGACTCTCTCCTCGTGAAACAGGTTGTTAACAAAAGGGCAACGATAGGCGCTATTTCGGGGTCTACTTTCGTTCCTGTACCACTTGGTACCAATCACATCCGTTCCACTAAGCGGAACACATTCCCGCGGGACGTCACTGAGGAGCAGCGTTGAAACCAGGCATCAGATTTGCGGCCATCGCCGGCCTTACGATCGCGTCACTTACGCTCACCGCCTGCGCGGGATCGGCTATGGGGCAGGCATCCGAGGAGGACACGGCGACCACCACGGTCGACGAGGTAATCATCGGGTCCTTGCACCCGGAAAGCGGCGCCAGCGCCGCCGATGGACAGCAGATGGTAAACGGTGCACAGATGGCCGTTGATGCCATCAACGAAGCCGGCGGCATTGAGTCGCTGGGTGGAGCAACCCTGACTCTTGCTCGCGCTGACACGCAGGGCAAGCCCGAGGTTGGGCAGAGCGAAGCAACCCGCCTTATTCAGGAAGGCGCCGTTGCTCTTCTTGGTACCTACCAGAGCGCCACCAGCTCCAACGTTGCCGCCGTCGCCGAACGCAGCAAGGTGCCGTTTGTGATGGACGTCTCCAGCCTCGACGAAATCCTTGACCAGGGCTACACCTACTCCTTCCGGCTGCAGCCCAACGCCAGCATGATGGGCGAGCAGGGTGCCGAGGCGCTCATCGCCATCGGTGAAGCCTCCGGCGAGCCCGTTGAGCAGATCGCCTTTATGTACGAGCAGGGCAACTTCGGCCAGGCCACCCTCAAAACCTTCCAGAGCGCAGCGGAAGCTGCCGGTGTAACGGTTGACCCCATCATCAGCTACGACGCCACCAGCGTCAGCGACATGACCACCCAAATTCAGCAGGTTGCTGCCAGCGGCGCAGACGTGCTGGCCGTTGCCGGCTACTACCGCGACAGCCTCCTTGTCTCGCAGGCCGTTGAGACCATCAAGCCCGATCTGAACGCCGTCTTTGGTGTGGCCAACGGAGCGTACGACCAACCGCAATTTGTGACGGATGCCCCGAACGGCGGCGAGAACTACTTCGACGCCAACTACCACTGGGATGTCACCAACGATGAGTCCGTTGCCCTCGCCGAAACCTACGAGGAAGAGTTCGGCGAACCGATCCGCACCAGCGCCGTTCTCGCCTACGACGCCGTCATGGTGATCGCCGGTGGTCTGGAGGACTCCGGCAGCGTTGACACCACCGAGCTGCGCGACGCAATCGCCGAGACCGAGTACGAGCCGCTTGTTGTCTCCAACGGTCCGGTCAGCTTCGACGCCGATGGCGAG
>DASYMY010000669.1:0-6001 GCA_036008825.1 Glaciihabitans sp. | reverse complement strand
AGCTTGTTCAGGATCAGTTAGAAAGGGAACGAGAAGAGGGCTTGCTGTCGAAGGGACGAATCGGGCAGCGGTTGTCGGGCATGAGGCAAACGCAGCAGGCAATTTCACCTGCCCCGTTTGCCATCACCGGACCGCGAGCGTTTGACCTGGGCAGGAGCCGCGTAATCGGGTTAGCGCCAGCGCAGTTGGAAGCGTTGGTGAACTTATCGAAGCTGGGCACAATGCCCATGCGTCGTGCCGGGCAGCTGGTGGGGTTCGACACGCTAGGCGCTCTGATGCGGGGCGGCCATGTAGTGCCGGATTCCGCAGACCGCGACTTTGTCTACTCTCTCGCCGCCGACGCAGCCTCTGGCGCTGCGGTCGCTGACCCCGACGGCGTTCAACGATTAGCCGACCGAATGGTCGAGACGATCCTCGAAGACAGCGCGTCGGGGTTGCAGATGAGTTCGCTGGAAGCGATGTTTGTGGCCACGGTATTAGAGCATCGTCCGTTACAGGAGATGCATAAATACCGGGAACGTTACGGCAATAGCGCTTTGGGCCACGTGCACATCGTCGCTGCAGGCCAAGCAAGCGCCTCAGGCCTGTTCCACGATGCGCTGGGGCACGCTCGCCGTGCGGAGCGGCTGAACCCTGTCTTGCCTGCATACATAGAGATGGCCAAAGCGCTGGCCAACATGGGACAACACAGTGCGGCGAGGGCCGCGCTCGAGCGAGGCCGCGACTATTGCGCAGCCAGGCCGGATGATCTGAATTGGCTTAGATGGGTCATAAGACTCCGTTCAGCTGAGAACCACGAACACATTAACGATCTCTGCGCGCAGGCTGTGGGGTGGCATCCCGGCGACGCCACCTTTGCCGCTGAGTGCACCCTGGCTTCTCTAGTCGTTTACAGCAGCGCAGCCGCCCGCCTACCGGCGGTGAGAGAGATTGTCGACGATAACCGTGTGGACACCCTAACTCGCCTGAAAGCTTGTGGGTACCTCGCGCTCAATTCTGCGTACGCCGGGCAATCTGTCGGCGTGGTTTACGCCTGTGCGGCGGCTATCGAGTTCGAAGAGGTCCACTATGACGACCAATACGATCAGCTCTCGCTTCGGGAAATGGCTGTGCTCGTGTTCGCTCAAATTGGTACTGCTCAGGTTATGACAAGAACAGATCTCAACCAGCTCGGGCACCACATCGAACGTCGAATGTCGAGCGCAGTCAAACATCATGACTACTCGTACGTTGCCCCGCTGGGGGCCACCTTGGGGTATCTGGCCAGTGAGAGGGGCGACTTTCTTCAGGCCGAGCTTGAACTGCGTCGAGCAGCAGAGAGGTACACGGGCACTGACCCAGGTTGGCGAAAGGCATGGGCAGGTTGCCTGCACGTGAGTGTGCTCGCTTCGCTAGGGCGAGTTCACGAGGCGCAGCGTGGTCTGGCGGATATTCGCCATCCCAGCAAACCGGAAACTTCCTGGTATTCCTACGCTTATTTCTCGGCAGAAATGGCGCTTCACAAAGCGCGAGGTCGATATGACGAGGCCCGAGAGATCGCACTTAACCTGGCAAACGCGGGTCAATGGTCACCCCTTATTCAGGTTGAACAGCTTTTCGCTGCGAGCGCCTTGGGCGAGCCTGCCAAACACGTAGCCTCCGTCGCCGCAGAGGCTGCCCATTCCACAACGTCTCAGTCGCTCATCGCCATGGCGGATTTTTTGGTTGCGAAGGAGCGTGAAGACGCAGAGGCGGCATACGAGAGCGGCAACAGACTCGCCGAATTGCGGATGCCTGAAGCCGCACAGGTAGCATTCGACTACGCCGCGCAGCGCTTTTCTACTATTGGGGACAAACGCCAAGCAAAAGAGGCTCTAACCCGAGCGAATGGGCTGGTGGATGCGATGTGTGGTCAGCCGCCAGCATCGACGCGGGAGTTTGACTTCTCCGCATTGAGCGGTCGAGAAGTTGAGATTGCTCAGCTCGTCGCCGCAGGACGCACCAATCGCGAAATTGCGGAGCAGCTCTTTTTGTCGGTGCGAACCGTTGAATCGCATGTGTATCGCGTACTGAGAAAACTGCAGGTGGCCACGAGGCGGGAATTACTGGAGTGTATGGTCAGCGGCTAGAACCTCGGGCTTAGTTGATGACGGTGTTTGACCCGACCGAGGACCGGGCGAAGTTCAGGTCCACATTGAGCTCGCTGCCGAGTATGCCGAGCGTTGACAACCGCAACGCCGAAACATCGTATTGCCCTGACGATTTGGCTGCGCTGTCTGGTCCCGGAAGTTCAGAAGCCCATTCCGGTAGGTCACTTCCGCTCGGATCGGCGAGATCGGGGCTGTTCTGAGCATTTGCCGTCAACGACACAACCGAGTTCTCGCCAAATAATCCCGACGTGGCATCGCCGACAAACCGTAGCAGGGGCGTACTGAGCGTCGTGAGCGCCGCCGTTGTGCTGCTCAGTATTCCGCCAGTGGCCGTGCTGAAAAGTGCCGAATTGAGAGCGTCGCCGAGCACCTTGCCAATGCCGTTAGTCAACGGGCCAACAACCGCCCCAACAACCGTGTTAAGGAGACATCCGACCGGGTTAAGAACTCCGCAGGTGCCGCCAAGCAAAGTGAGGGAAGAGGACGCTCGAACCGATCCGCTGAGCAATGTGGCGAGGGAGGTTGGTGGGATTGTCAGCGTAATAATGGCGAGAGCGGAGGACCCCACGCCCAGCAACGGAACCACAACAGAGGCGCCCACCGTCGCTGATCGCAACGCGACAGATAGGGCGGCGGTGACATCATCAACCCAATTGGATAGAGCTTCTGTTGTCGCTGCGGTGAGCGCGGTCACAACAGCGGAGTTGACCAGCAGTGGGGTATTGGGCTCCAAACCGTTCACACCCTCAGTGCCATATACGCTGCCAAGAAGTGCGTCGAGGTCGATATCAACAGTGCCAGCAGCTAGATCGATGGCAACAGTTTCCGCATCATCGGAAATAGTGTCGTCAAGGAGGGCCGTCACAGCGGACAGGTCGAGGGTGGCCGTCAAGTTGGAGATACTCACGCTGCCCAATCGCAGAGTGGACAGCAATCCGCTCACCAGGTTCGTCACACCTGACGTCACCGAGGCGAGCACACCGGAGTTTCCAGACAGCGCGTTTATTCGTGACGCAACGCCGCCGAGGGTGGTTTGGGTGTCGGCGACCGTCGCAGCCACAAGGGGAGTATCTACCTCCAAACCAAGGGCGGCGATGAGGTAATCACGCGCCAGATTGTCGTACACCGAATCTGACCATTCGGCCGCGCAGGCGTCGAGGGTTGCGGTGGAGGCTACCGCCCCGACGTTGAGGCGTGCATTCGCGAGCGAGGCAATTCCGCCGCCTAAGCCGCTGCCGGTGACGGTCGAAAGGATTTGGCCAAGTTCGACCGTTGCAATGGTCGGTGGTTCGGCTCCGGGGGCTACCGGCGCGAGCTGAATAGCGCCCGTGTTGTTGACGGAGCCCGCAGCGGCAACGGACAAACCATTGTCGCGGGCCTGGGCATAGTTGTTGACGGCTCCAACGTCTGAATTGAGGGGCAGGGCAAGCAGGTTGCCGAGCTGGGCATTGACCGCCGTGAGTGCAGACACGTCGAGTGGGTTCACATACGCGTCGTCGCCTGCTGGGTCGGAGGCGGGCGGCGCCGGGTCTATTGCGAGATCGGCTCCCGTGTTTTGCACGGTGATCCCACGGACGTCGGCAACATCGTCGAGGTTAAGGGAAAGCACCTCGCCACTGAGGAAGTCGCCGCTGGCACGTGAGCTGAACTGGTCGCTGCCAACTTCACAATCTAAGGTTCCGACTTGGCTGGAGACCCACTCAGGATCGACCCAGAATGCTGATGTCTCTTCGGCAGTGACACTGGACGAGACCGTCAGCGCCGCAACCGTTAGTGCGGCAATTGCAGTTGCGATACGTGATGTGCGCGTGGTGGGGCGGACCATGTGTTGTGACTTATTCCGTTTCGCTGTGGGGTCGTCGACGGCGAGCGAGGTAACCCAGCATGATGGCGCCGATCGCGCTCAGGGAGATCCCCAGCACATCAACACCGGTTGTGGCGAGCTGCGTCGGCGATCCCCCCGGCTCGGCGAGAGTGGACGGCGATGCTACGCCCTGGGCATAAACGCGCAAGGCAAAATCGCCAGACAGACCCATAAGCGAGTTGTCGTTGCCGGCATCCTCTGGTGGCATCCGCACTTCAACCAGAAGATGCCGGGCTGCGCCCGCTTCGAGCAACCCCAGGGAAGAAAGCGGCGCAGCATCCGTCATATTGATCGGTTCCCTCACGGAGGTGACAACACGGTCACCAGTTGCGCATACCGGCTGTGCTCCTACGCTCACTCCGTCGGGAACACCGGTCCATTCCACTGAACATTCACGCGTAATCAGCGTCGCACCATTGGGATGTTCGAAGAGTCCGCCGCTACCGTAGGCCTGCAGGCTCAGCTCGGCGGTGGTTGCTTCTTCTATAGCCACTCGGATATGGCCATACGCGACCGAGCCGGGGCTGAGGTTAGGAAAATGGAGATGACCTGGGCGGGTGGCCAGCGTGAGATAGCCCGGGGTGCCAGTTTCTGGAATTGGCGCGAAAGCCAGCGCTCCCCGAGCGCCCAGAATGCTCAGCCCGGCGATGAGCGTACTGCAGGCAACTACTCCGCTGACCCGACCCAGTTGAGCGAAACGGCTGCGAAATCCGAACACCGAGCTACCTCTCCGAGGGAAGTCGGGGCCAAAACGCCCACAACGTGATGCCGCCAATAGCCAACGTCCCCATGCTGAGCATTAGAGGCTGTGTGAGCGCATCAACAACGTAGGCTCCGTTGTCGATCGAAAACAGGAGCAGTTTCGCGGAGTCGACGTGGTAGGGAAATACGTCTGCAATGGGGTTGTCGTCTCCCTGCATTGTCACGGCAGTCGCGCCGCCAACACTGGTGCTCGGTTCAACTGAGACAACGCGGTGAGTGACAGGAAGTCGTTCGCCTCCGCGTTGCAAGGTAGCGACATCGCCAATCCGCAGCTCCGATGCTGGTATCTCGCGCACAATCCCGAGCGAACCGGTGGGAATAGTTGGCGACATTGACCCGGTGGCGAAGGTGATCAGTGAGAGCCCAAACAGGTTTGAGATGATCATCCACAGCAGGGAGACACTTCCAGCCAAAGCGAGAATAGTGAGACCTGCCTCGCGGAGGGTGCCGAGAAAAATAGGGCGACCCCCACGTGGTGCGGCTCTCCGTCCACTCGCGAAGCGGGGGGTTTCGCGAGAGGAGGAGAGCCGCACGAGGGTGTCAGCCCGAGAAGGTTCCATGGGCTGAACAGCTATGGGTTACTCGACTGAGGCGGAGATGAACTGCCAGGCCGGAGCAACCGCACGGCCTTGCAGGGTGGACGGTGCCGTGTCGGGAAGAGACACTTCAAAGCAGTAGTCCTGTTTGTCCGCACTAGCAGCCGCGAGGGCTGTTGTTGTGTCCCCGGCCGTAGTGAGCGGTTCGCTAGCGACGGCCGAGCCAACGACATAGGTCGCAGTCGGCGAGAATGCTGCCGCAGCGCAGGCGACGGGCGCGTCAGTGTCTGCGCTGGTGTTGACTACAACTCGTAGCTCCAAGGCGTTGAAGAGCAGGCTGTCGGCGTCGACCGCGGTGACGCCAGCGGCGGGCGTCGCCGCTGCAAGAGTCAGGGTCTCGGCCGCAACCGATGTAGCGGTTGTAGTGAGGGACACGGGCGCAAACACAGCCTCACCGGGGGTGAGGGAGAGGTTGCCGGTTGTGAACGTCAACGGTCCACCTGAGTTGGTTTCGCGGTCAGCCCATTCGGAATCGACGTAGGGAGAACTCACGTTTTGCTGAACTTCGAAGATGGATGTGCCGACACCAGGGGTGTCGGCGATTCCGTCGCCGTCGCTGTCAAAGCCACCCGTGATCCACTCGGCGTCATTCCAGGCGGCCAACGTCACCGTTGCGCCAAGGCCGAGTACCAAGCCGGCAGCAAGTACCG
>DASYMY010000668.1:0-1868 GCA_036008825.1 Glaciihabitans sp. | reverse complement strand
GCGAGCGCGTTACTGTTGACGGTGACCAGGCTGGCCGTGAGCACGTCCTTGGTGTTGAAGCTGGCCGTGCCGGTGGCGGTCACGGTTTCCGAGCCCACCAGTCCGGTGGTGATGCTCAGCGTCGGGGTTGCCGTGAGGGTGCCGTCGTAGGTCTTGGTGACGGCGGTAGCGATTGCGCTCAACGAAGCTTTGTTGATGGTGCTGACCGCGTTGTCTATGTAGGTGATGGCATAGTTCCCGCTCACGTCGACGCTGCCCGCATCCTGGATCGTGACGCCGGAAGCGCGTACGGCTTTGTTGCCGACGCCTGCGTTCTTGTCGAGGAAAGCTTGACTGCCTGCGCCGAGAACAGAGTCACCCGCACCGGCAATGGCGCCGAGCGTGCCCGTACCCGTAGCGGTGAGTGTTCCGTCGTAGGTTTTGCTGACAATGTTCGCTGTCACGTTCAAAGCGGCCGCGGTGAAGTCCACCGAACGGGTGCCGCCAGTGAAGGTGTAGTTGCTGGCGAGACCGGTGCCGCTGCCCAAGGCGAGCGTGCCCACAGCCAGCGCCTTGGCCGTTCCCACGTTTTTGTTCACCACCGTGCCGCTGCCGCTTAGCGTGAGAGTCTCGCTGCCGACCAGTGCGCCCAGCGTTAACACGCCCGCTGCCACGTTCACCGTGCCGTCGTAGGCGCGGCTGCCGGTGAGGCTGACAGCGTAGGCGTTGATGGTGCTGGTGGTGTTATCGACATAACTGACGTTGTAGTTACCGTTGTTGACGCCGTTGCCCGCCGTAACGCCGGTGGCGGTGACCGTCTTGTTGCCGCTGCCGACGTTCTTGTCGGTGTAGGCGAACGTGCCGCCGCTGAGCGCATCGCTGCCGAACAACGTGCCGCTGCTGACCATGGCCGTAGTCGCCGCAGTGAGGCCGCCGTCATAAGTCTTGGTTGCACTGTTGGCGGTGACGGTGAGCGATGCGGGCGTGATGCTCAGGTTGCTACCCGGCGTAACGCTGATGGCGTAGCCCAGGGGCGAGATGAGCGCTCCTTGATTGATCGCATAGGCGCCCACGTTCGCGCCGGCGGCGCGTCCCAGCAACCCGCTCAGTGCCGTCGATGGGGTGTCTAGCGTACTGGCGTCGAATCCGGTCGCGATATAGGTCAGCGTGGGATCGACGGCCCCGTAGACTTTGCTCAGCGCGTCTGCACTGACCGTGAGGACCATAGGTGTTACACCAAGCGCGAAGCTGCTTGCAGCGTAGGCGGTCGTGAGATTGGCGCGAGCCAAGGGGGATGGCGGGACGAATGTTGCACTATTGGCTCCCGACGCAGCGGTGAGAAGCGGGAACGTGTCGCCATTCGCATTGACGTAGGTATATCCGTTGTTTCTCGCCACCGTCAGTCCGCCGAAGGAACCGCCGACACCCGACACCGCCCCGCTCACCGCCAGCTTGTCGAATTGCCCGGCGCCCGTGCCGCCCAATTCCATGTTCAGAATCGAGCCTGTGGAAAGTTGTACATCGCCGCTAATCGCGAGCGTGCCGGTAACACCTGTTCCGCCCGGATTGATGTTGCCCTGGTTAATCAGGGCCGCGGCACCTGTGCCGACAACGATCGTGCCGCCGCCGGACAAGGTGCCGGTGTTGGTGAAACCGGCTGCCCGGTTAAACGTGCTACCGTTCGCGACACCGATCATGCCTGCCTGTGTGAAGGTGGCGGAGCTGACGTCCATCGTCCCTGCCGTCACGCCCAGCGTGCCGATGTTGGTGAACGTATCGGGATTGATGGTGAAGGTTTGGCCTTCGGTGTTGGCGACGATGGTGCCGGCGTTGGCGATGGTGCTGCCCCAGATCTGCGTCAGGCTGCCATAGCCCTGCACGGTGACGCC
>DASYMY010000667.1:0-4729 GCA_036008825.1 Glaciihabitans sp. | reverse complement strand
CAGACCGTCCAAGGTTGCCGTGAGCTGCGCTGCAGGTATCCGCAATATCAACGAGGCACGACCTTCGGCACCGTCGGTGGCCGCCAGCTCTGAACGGGAATCCACCCGACCGCCAGCCGTTTCCACAATGCGCACGGCATCGTCGGCGGCAGCGGCGGGGTCCTCCACCGTGATGGTGGCAAACCCGGTGGTGACAATCTCTCGTGTGGTCACCGACTGGGCCTGCGTCGCCGCATCCGACGACGAAGACTCGGCGAATCCGCCCGCGCCCTGAGCTTCGGTAACCGGGGGCGCTTGCTCACCGCTGAACGGCGTAACGGAGAAGTCGGATGCCTCTTGCGTGGGAACGCATCCCGCCAGCGACCCAGCCAGCAGAACAACCCCCAGCACAGCGGCGGTGAGGGTGCGGCGTGCGCGGTGCAGGGAAGCGGTCATACGCTTAACGTACTGAGGCATCCGCCATCGCTCTACCCAACGTTTTCAGCGACTTATCCGTCACAACAGGTCATGATGGGAGTATGAGTTTGCTGGGCTGGTTGAGGCGAGAGAAGGCCCCCATCCTGCACGTTGCTGGCGACGCCGGCGAAGGTCCTGTGGTGATTCTGGTGCACGGAATTGCCTCTTCCTCGGTCACGTTCCGCCGCCTCGTGCCGCTGCTGACCGACAAACATCGGGCCATCTCGATCGACCTCTTGGGCTTCGGCGAATCTGTTGCTCCAGCGGATGCCACTTTCACCCTGGATGAACACGTGGCAGCGCTCGCCGCAACCATCGACTCCCTCGATTTGCGCGCCCCGTTCACTCTGGTTGGACACTCCCTCGGCAGCCTGATCTCCGCCCGCTATGCGGCTACCCGCCCACAACGGGTGGCCCGGCTGGTGTTGGTGAGCCCACCCATCTATTTGGCCCCCGCCGAACTCGGCGACCCGAGGGTGCGATCTCAGGTCAGCGCCTACCTCAAGGCGTACGAGTTCATCAGGGAGAACAAAGACTTCACCATCGGTAACGCGGCACGAATTGGGCGGATCCTTCAGATCTCGGAGGTGTTTGAGATCTCCGAACGCAACTGGAACGCCTTTATCCTGTCGCTAAAGAACTGTATTGAAGCACAAACCACCATCAGCGATATTGCGGCGGTGCGGGTGCCCATTGACGTGGTCTACGGCGCACTCGACCAGTTCATCGCCCCGGGAACTATGCGCATCATCGAGCAAATGCGTCACGTCACGATGCACAAGGTAGAGGTCAATGACCACTTGGTGCGAAAGCGTCTCGCCAAGGCTGTTGCACGTGTCATCGGGTAGCCTTCGAGAATGCAAAAGCGCATCCTCGGCCGTACCGGTCGCACTGTTTCCGTAATCGCTCTCGGCACCTGGCAACTCGGCGCAGATTGGGGCAACCTCACAGAAGAGGATGCCGCAGCTGTTCTCGACACCGCTGTGGAATCGGGCGTCACCCTCTTCGATACCGCAGATGTCTACGGCGATGGCCGTAGCGAAACGATCATTGGCAACTACCTCGCCACTCGCCCCGGCCACGACATTTTTGTTGCCACCAAAATGGGCCGCCGTGAAGCTCAGGACCCGGCGAACTACACCCTCGAGAACTTCCGCAAGTGGACTGACCGCTCCCGCGCCAACCTGCAGGTCGACACACTCGACCTCGTCCAGTTGCACTGCCCGCCGAGCGAAGTGTTCTCCACCGATGCCGTCTACGACGCCCTCGACACCCTTGTCTCCGAGGGCGTTATGTCGAATTACGGTGTGAGTGTTGAAACCACTGACGAAGCCCTCGCCGCCATCAGCCGTCCGAACGTCGCTAGCGTGCAGATCATTCTCAACGCGTTCCGTCTCAAGCCGTTGGACGCGGTGCTACCTGCGGCGATTGACGCCGGTGTTGGCATCATCGCCCGCGTGCCGCTGGCCAGCGGTTTGCTCAGCGGTAAGTACACAGCCGAGACCACCTTCGCTGAGAACGACCACCGCACCTACAACCGCAAGGGTGAAGCGTTTGACGTGGGGGAGACCTTCTCCGGTGTTGACTTCGAGCGTGGTGTTGCCGCAGCTCAGGAGTTCTCGGTTCTCGCCGATAGCTACGGCCTCAGCCCCGCGAAAGCCGCACTGGCTTGGGTGGCTCAGCTTGAGGGTGTCAGTACGGTTATCCCTGGCGCCCGCTCGGCCGAACAGGCCCGCTCTAACGCGGAAGCCGGTGAGGTTGAGAACATTGACGAGCACTTCACCGAGGCTGTCACCGAACTGTACGACCGCTTCTTCCGCGCCGCGATTCACGAACGCTGGTAGTACCTCACCGGCAAGGACTCAGTCGAGATCGTCGGGGTCCTTGCCGGTGCGTTCGCCGGATTCCAAGGTGGCGATAGCTTCCAGATCCGAGGCATCCAACTCGAAATCGAAGACGTGTGAGTTTTCGATAATTCGGTTCAACGAGTTCGACTTGGGGATGACCACCAGATCCTGTTGAACATGCCAGCGCAACACAATTTGGGCGGCGCTTTTGCCATGTTTAGCGGCAAGCGTGGCCAGGGTGGGGTTATCCAGCACCCGGCCACGAGCCAACGGTGACCAGGCTTCGGTGACAATTCCAAGCGACGCGTTGTAGTCACGCAGCTGGCGTTGCGGCAACCAGGGATGCAACTCGACCTGGTTCAGCACCGGCAAGGTGTCCGTTTCACTCCGCAACCGCTCAATGTGGTGCTCCTTGAAGTTGCTCACCCCAATGGAGCGCACCCGACCGCTGCTGTGCAGGGTTTCGAGGGCCCGCCAGGTCTCGACAAATTTGTTCTGGGTGGGCGCCGGCCAGTGGATTAAGTAGAGGTCGACGTAGTCGAGTCCGAGCAGCTCCATGCTGGTATCGAATGCGCGCAACGTGGCGTCGTAGCCGTGTTGATCGTTCCAGACCTTAGTGGTGACAAAAATGTCCTCCCGCGGCACCGACGCGGTGCGCACCCCTTGGCCCACCCCGCGCTCGTTTTGGTACAACGCCGCCGTGTCGACGTGACGGTACCCGGCATCAATGGCGCCACGGGTGAGTTCTTCGGCGAGGGTGTCTTCCACCTTGTACACGCCTAAACCGAGCTGGGGAATGCTGCTGCCATCGTGCAGGGTGATCCGGGGAGAGAACGGGAGCGTAGACATAGCTCCATGGTTTCACGCACTCAGCGTCACCGGACTATATTTCAGGGATGCCCAGACTCATGATTGTTGTTGCCAGTGTCCGTCCCGGCCGAGTGGGCCTCCCAATCGCCCAGTGGGCGCACAGTCGTCTGGCTAACCGGGACGAGTTCGACATTGACTTTGTGGATCTGGCCGAACTGGCACTGCCCATGATGGACGAGCCCAACCACCCTCGCCTGCGTAACTACGTCCACGAACACACCAAAGCCTGGAGCGCTCGGGTAGAGGCGGCAGACGCGTTTGTATTTGTCACCCCCGAGTACAACCACAGCTACTCGGGAACCCTCAAAAATGCGCTCGACTTTCTCAGCCAAGAATGGTGGCGCAAACCGGTCGGATTCGTCAGCTACGGCGGAATCTCCGCTGGTTCGCGTGGAGTTGTGGCGTTGGAGCCGGTGCTGGTCGCGCTCGGTTTGGTGAAAACCGGTGCGGCCGTGGAGATCTCTTTCCCCAGCGTCACTGATGGCGTGTTCATCTCCTCCGACAAGCACAGCGCCATTCTCGACAAGATGGCCGGTGAGCTGGCCGCACTGTCGGAGGCGCTGAGACCGCTGCGGTAACGCGAAGCGTTAGCTCGGCTGCACCTGAATCGGTTCGGTGTCGGGAATGGGGCTGCCATCTTTGCCGCGCAGGTCGGGGTGCCAGCGGCGAAACACCGTGGGGAATAGGGTGCCAACCAGAGCGAACATTGCGGCAACAAGGAACCCACCGGTTGCGCCCTGTGCGTCGATGAGGAACCCGGCAAGAGCGGAGCCGAGGGCAGCGCCCATCAGCTGCCCCGTGCCCACCCAACCGTAGGCTTCAGCGGTGTCGCTGAACTTCACACTGGCCGTCACGATGGCCGACATCACCGCAAATGCTGGGGCAATACCCACCCCGGCAATGAGCAGGGCGAAGGCTAACCACCAGAAGTTGAGTGACGCCAGAGCCAGCGCCATTCCCACAAACACGAGGAACATCCGCCTGGCCATCGACCACGGGCCCACGGGAATGTGCCCAAGGGAGAGCCCTCCAACAAGGGACCCGATGGCGAAGATGGCCAGCACCAGACCCGACTCAGCGCCGTCGTGACCGAAAGCAGACACCACACTGGCTTCCACCGCCGAGCAGGCACCAATCAGCAGGAAGCCGGTGATGGTCGACAGCAGCACCGGCCGTTTGCCGAGAACCTTGCCGATCGTGCGGCGGCTGCGGGGAATACGTACCCGTCCCACTTCTGGGGAAAGAATGAACCAGGTTCCGCCGCCGAGCAGAAAGATCAGCGCAACCACAATGGAGGCGACCGGGTCAATTTGAATGGCGATAAACGTGGTGATAACCGGGCCGGCCACCCAGATGATCTCCTGCGCGGAGGCATCCAAAGCAAACAAGGGGGTGAGCTGTTTGGAGTTCACCATTTTGGGGTAAATGGTGCGCACCGCCGATTGCACGGGTGGGCTGCTGAGGCCAACCAGAAGCCCCATCAGCATGTACAACGGCACCGGCATCAGCACAAACGCGACAATCGATATGCTGATGGACGACAAAATCATCGTCAG
>DASYMY010000666.1:0-1579 GCA_036008825.1 Glaciihabitans sp. | reverse complement strand
GCATCAATGGAGGACTGTTCGCGACGGCTGAACGCCTGCGCAGTTCCGTCGCCCACGGGTTTTTCGCCAATGCGTGGGTGGTGCGCAATCGCTTCGTCGATCTCGGCAGGGCTTAACGGGGTGGCGGCCATATGCGCGACGGCGAGGAGCTGGTCGAGGGTGTCGAACGGGGCGGCCGAGGCGACCTCGTTAACCCAACGGTCTACGGAGAGGGAAGCGGTGAGGCTTTCACGGAGCTGGGCGTCTGCAACATCGATCATGGTGTGTATAACTGTACCCATGACGCACCTCACCGGACTTGTGCTCGCGGCGGGCGGCGGATCCCGGATGGGTATGCCCAAAGCGCTGATGCGGGACGAGTCGGGTGAACCGTGGCTCACCCATGCGACGACCCTGCTTCACGGCGCCGGTTGTGATCGAGTGGTAGTCGTTTTAGGCGCCAGGGCTGAGGAGGCGCTGCCTCTGGTGCCGACCGGAATTGAGACGGTGATCGCCGAGAAGTGGCGGGACGGGATGGCTGAGTCGCTGAAGTGTGGGCTGTCCGTTGCGGATGGGACCGCCGCGGTGATTACCCTGGTTGATCTTCCGGATTTGCCGGCCAGCGTGGTGGAACGGGTGCTCGGTGATCCGGGCTCCATCACCGGCGACACTCTGCGCCAGGCGACGTTTGTCACGCGTCCGGGGCATCCCGTTGTGGTGGGGCGCAACCATTGGGCTCCCCTGGTCGCGCAGTTGAGCGGCGATCGAGGTGCTCGCGCCTATCTGAGCGGCGCATCGGTCACCGAGATCGAGTGTGGTGACCTGTTTGACGGCCACGACGTCGACTACCGCGCAGAGCCCTAGCTTCAGCTTCGATAGGGTGATCTGATGCCCGTCATCGTTGCCCTCATTGCCTGTGCCCTCCTGGTGGGCCTTGCCTCCTTCCACGCTCTTCTTTTGTCGGGCAAACCGTGGGGCCGGTTCGTTTTTGGCGGCGACCACGACCTTCTACCCGATCGCCTTCGCCAGGGCAGCGGGCTCGCCATTGCCATCTACCTGCTCTTTGTATTGATCACCCTGCAGGGGGTTGGTCTGATCTCGCCGTTCTCAGAGCTCGTCGGAATCATTGCGATGTGGGTGATACCGGTCGCGTTTTTCGCCAACTTTGTGATGAACGCGCGCTCGCGCAGTCGCTCCGAGCAGCTGGTGTCTGGCCCGATCAACCTCGTATTGGCCGCCCTCACCCTGATCGTTGCGATCACGGGCCGCGTTCCCCTCAACTAGCGCAGGGGCGTTTCGAGCTCATCGAGTCCGTCGTAGCTTCGCCCGATGGCCGCAATACGGGCGCGGCCAGCCGGAAGGTTGTGGCTGAGAACGGCGGCAGCCAAAACACTCACCACACTGAAGGCGCTCGCGTAGCTGTCGAACGCTGTGACGCTGTCAACGGGGCAGACGATCAGGTGGTCTGCGGCCTGGTCATAGCGTCGCCCGCTGTTATCGGTGAGCAAAATGATTTGCGCCGGGCTAGCGCTGAGGCTCTGCATCAGCTGTCCGAAGCTGTGAGGGCGTCGGCGGAATCCGACCACAATTACCACATCGT
>DASYMY010000665.1:0-1989 GCA_036008825.1 Glaciihabitans sp. | reverse complement strand
GACGCATATTTTCCACTTCTCCAACTCACCGATCGCAGATCGCAGATCGCAGATCGACTAAGCACAGCTGCGAAAAACATTTACACGTCCCACCTGGCTGCGATCCGTAGTTCTGTCCCCTTTCTCTCGCCGGAATTCACTCTGTACGATCTGTCAGAGCTCGCCAAAAAACCAGTTACACCACTCCAGTAAACGCACCGCGCTGTTCGTTCTCTGACAAGACCCATGTGCAGGATGGACAATGTACCTGGGGTATGGCTGCGTTCAACGACGACCGTCTCACTAAACCTCGGATTGCGGAACGCACCTATGGCCGTCAGATTCGAATCTTCAACCCTCCATATGGGGCCGCAAAAGCCCATTCCCGTTTCGCTTCCGGATTCTCACTATCGAGACCGATGGTTATTCCTTGACGACCGCCAGTGGTATGTCAGGATGTTTTATCGTGAGCACTCGAGATTTGTGCAATTTTCGGACCACTGCAACCGGACCCTCAAATCGGGCTCAACGCCCCTTTCAAATTGCACAATGGCTGGTGATCGCGAGCTCGACAAGGGTCTTGACCTAAATGGATATCTTGGGGTTAACCAAGCCCCACTGATCCCGCGCATTTTCATGGCCGATGTGTCATTCCACCATCCAACTTCATTGAAAACATGATGCAATCGAGGAGTTCTACTGTCTCGGGACGGCCGTGGCGCCGGTTGAGCAAGTGACCCTAGTCAGGTCGCGATTTCGCCTCGAGCGAGGTGGATCACCCGGTCGGCGGCCGCAATGACGTCCGCATCGTGGGTGGCGATGACCACGGCGGCGCCTCGGCGCACTTCGGCCGCCATCGCCTGGTGGATGAGGTCGCGCGCGTGATCGTCGAGGCCAACGGTGGGTTCGTCGAGCAGGAGGACATCCGCTTGCTGAGCCAGGCCTTGCGCGACAAACACCCGCTGGCGTTGTCCGCCAGACAATGAGGCCAGCGGACGGCTTTCTAGCCCCGTCAGGCCGAGGGCCTGGATGCTGTCGGCCACGATCCGGCGATCGGTTATGGTGAGGGGACGCCAGCTCCCCCGCTCACCCCACCTGCCCATCTGCACAGCACCGCGCGCCGTCAGCGGGAACGTGTCGCTCACCGCACTGCGCTGCACCACAAATGCAATGCGCAGGCGAGCACCACCATTCTGAGCGGATATTGCTGACCCGTCAGCCCAAGTGTCTTTGCGCTGGCCCGAGCTCATCTCGTGGGTGCCCGCGAGCACGGACAGCAGGGTCGATTTGCCTGACCCGTTGGATCCGGTCAGCGCAAGCAATTCGTGAGCGCGCACCTCAAGTGACACCTCGGCGAGCGCCGACACGTTGCCGTGACTGGCGGAGACGCCGTCGACCGCGAGGAAGGGGCGGGCGATAGCGCGGATGACTGGGTGCGGTGGCGCGGCGGGCGGGGGCGCTGGGTAGGCGGGTCGGAGGGGCACTGCTTCACCTTATCGCAATTGAGTCTCATTCTCATGTAGGGTCTTGGTCATATGTTCTGGCTCACCGATCCGTTCTCGACGGACTTCATGTTGCGCGCCCTCACCGGCGGCGTGCTTGTGGCGACCATTTGCGCCATTGTTGGAGCCTGGGTTGCAGTGCGGGGAATGGCCTTTTTGGGTGAAGCGCTCGCCCACGGAATGCTGCCAGGGGTCGCCGCCGCTGGACTGCTCGGGCTGCCACCCATCCTCGGCGCAGCCGTCAGCGCCTGCGTAATGAGCTTCGGCGTTAGCCTGATCAACCGTCGGGGCCGACTCTCGCAGGACACCAGTATTGGCCTGCTATTTGTGGGGATGCTCGCGCTCGGTGTGATCATCGTGTCGCACTCCCGCAGCTTTGCCGTTGACCTCACCGCAATCTTGTTTGGGGACATTCTCGCCATTCAACCGAGCGACCTCGCGACGCTTGCGGTTGCTTTTGTCGCGACAGTGTTGGTTGCAGCCGGATTCCACCGGTCGTGTGTGGCGC
>DASYMY010000664.1:0-4996 GCA_036008825.1 Glaciihabitans sp. | reverse complement strand
GACCACCGCTGTGCGACAACTGTGACGCCACCCATCAGTGAGCTGACCAAAATCTGGGGTCCGAGTGAGTCGTCTTCGTGACCAGCAGTTGCGGCGACTGTCAGGATCTCGGTAACCCGACCGAAGACATCCTCGATGAGGTGGCTGGTGCGCCAGGCCGATTCATGTCCACCCAGCACACCGGCGAGATAGGCGATCGTAGGGGTGAGGTCGAGGGCCGCGAACACGTCTGCCATGTTGGCGAACGTGGACGCTGTGCTCCCATCCCCAGGAACGGTGCGGGTTGCCGCCGCGCGAATTTCTTCCACCGCTTCCGCGAGCACTTGGGCGGAAGCGACAGTGACAACTTCATCGAGTGACGCGAAGTGGTTGAAGATGGTTCGCCTCGACACGTCGGCCTGCTGCGCAAGCTCGTCGGCACTGAAGGCAGGTGAACCCTTTGCGCGGATGAGCTCGTTGGCAGCCTGCAAAATCGCTGCGCGATGGCGTGCGCGAGCGAGCGCTCGTCGGTCTGCCAGCTTTTCCACGTTTACACACTAAGTGCATAGATGCACTCAGTGCACCATGCTGGGTGAATGCTCAGCAAACAGTTGTGCGTGTCACCTACAGGAGCTTGCGGGCGTTCGCCCACGCGGTGAGCTCGTGCCGGGAGGACAGCTGCAATTTCCGTAGCACCGCCGAGACGTGGCTTTCCACCGTTTTAATCGAAATGAATAGTTCGGATGCCACTTCCTTGTAGGAATATCCGCGCGCGATCAGGCGCATTACTTCACGCTCGCGCGCCGACAGCCGGTCGAGTTCGTCACTAGTTTCGGCCTGCTCACCCGCGACCGCGCCGAACGCATCCAACACAAAGCCAGCCAAACGTGGCGAGAACACGGCGTCTCCCCCGGCGACGGCTAGTACGGCGGCGCTCACTTCCGCCCCCGAGCTGCCCTTGGTGATGTATCCGCGGGCCCCGGCACGGATTACGCCCACCACGTCTTCGGCGGAGTCCGAGACGCTGAGCGCAAGAAACCGCACGCTCTCGAGCAGGGCACTGCTCCGACGGATCACCTCGGCCCCTCCACCGCCAGCACCGCCAGGTAGATGCACGTCGAGTAGCACAACCTCCGGGCGCAGCATCGCGATGGCGTCAACAGCTTCGTCGACGGTCGCCGCTTCACCCAAAACGTCGAGTCCACTGTCCAGGTCGGACCGCAACCCGGATCGAAAGATGGAGTGGTCATCAACAATGAGCACACTAGTCATGGGGTACCTCCAGGCGAAGATGCACTTGAGTACCGGACCCGCCGGCACCGGGACGAACGGTCGCAGAACCACCGGCTCGTGACATCCGCCCAATAATTGATTCTCGAATACCGAGTCGATCGGCTGGCAGCGCGTCAAGGTCAACTCCGGGGCCGCGATCGCGAACAAACACATCGGTCGCTGTTGGAGTTGCTTCAATGTAGACCGAAACATCACCGCCGGCATGGCGTGCGGCATTCAGCATGGCTTCACGGGCTGCCGCAACGAGGGAGGCGTTCGCGATGTTTGCGGTTTCACCTGCAGTAACAACTTCGATTCGTACCGCGTAGTCGAGCTCAATGGCGGCGGCTATCTCACGCAATTGGGTTGCGAGGTCGGCGGCATCAGGCTCCCCCGTGGCGAACAGCCAATCGCGCAGTTCACGTTCCTGCGCGCGCGCAATGCGTGCCACCTCACTTGATGGGCCGGCCCGGTTCTGAATTAAGGCCAGCGTTTGCAACACGGAATCATGGAGGTGCGCAGCAATTTCGGAGCGCTGCTCCTGCCGCACCCGTGCCGCCCTCTCCTCCATAAGTTCACTCCACAACGTCACAACCCGTGGCGCAACCAGCACCGCAACCCCTAGAACCACCATCGTGACGCCGAGAACCGCATTGATCGCGTTGGGGCGTCCGCTGAGCGCAACGGATCCGACCAATAACGGAAGCACAGCGGATGCCACGCGCACCCCGAGTCCATAGCGTGCGCTGCGGCGCGGGTCGTGCCTGTCGAGGGTGAGATTCCAGGCGACCGCTGCCCCGGTTCCGGCGATCAGCGCAACGATGGCGACCGTTGCGAGGCCTTCTCCCGTTCTGAGGTACGCCATCGCGACCAGACCGCTGATGCTGGCACCGATGAGCAGCAGCGCCGCGACGGGCACACGACGGCTCACCACCGTTGGATCGTTTTTATCGGCAAGCTCCAGAGGAACAAAGGCCCACAGCCAGAAATACATCAGTATTCCGGCACCGCCGAACACGGTGGTGAGGATGAGCCAGAAACGAACCCTGCGCACCGGCCAGCGCAAATGAGCGGCCAGCGCTTCGGACACCCCGGCAATAACCGCGTGGCGCGGACGCGCGAGCGGAGGACGAGGCGGTGAAATGGTCACCCTTGAATACAATCAGACTCCGCGTGCGACCAATGCATCCCCGGGGTCGAATCAGGGTTCGTTCGGGGGTTCCCCCCATAGCGTCGGCCACCGGTTCACGGAACCATCGAAGTATGTCCGAGCACACACCTCCCAGCAGCACCGAACCGCCGGCGGATACCTCCGGCCCCGGGTCCCCCCGCACTCCCTCAGCGAACACCAGCTTCTTCGGCTGGCTACGCAGCCTTGACCTTCCTCGCCTGCCTGGCTGGATCGGTGGCGTCTGCGCCGGCATTGCCGCGCGTCTCGGCATTGACCCGCTGATTGTGCGCGGAATCTTCCTTGTTGTCGCGGTCCTTGGCGGGCCGGCCATCTTCTTGTACGCCGTCTGCTGGTTCCTTCTGCCAGACTCGCGGGATCGCATCCATCTCGAAGAGCTGGTGCGCGGCCGCGTTGACACCCCCATCATCGGCATTGGCGCACTCCTCGTCCTGTCGTTCCTGCCTATTAGCCAGGGATTCTGGTTCATCGGAGACGGGTACTGGGGCCCGTGGAACTGGCCATTCGACTTTGGCGGCGGGGTCTGGTCCCTGATTGTTATTGGACTCGTTGTCTGGTTTGTTGTGTGGTTAATTCGACGTTCGGGCTCCACAAGCGGCGCCGCAACTCCCCCGACAACCGACAGTGCCACCTCTCCGGCCACTTACCTCTCCGAGCCCGCGCTGCAGGCTCGGCCCGAACCGTCTGCACCGGGTGCACCCCAATCAGGAGCGCCCGATGAACAGGTTGCTGCGTGGCGTGAGCAGCAGGCTCAGTGGAAGGCCGACCACGACGCATACCGGGCCAGCCAAGAGGCACAGAAGCAAGCCAATACCCGTGCTGCTCAAGAGGCAGCAAAGGCAGCTCGAGCTAAGCGTCGCGACGTAGAGCTAGAGAAGCTCGCACGGACGCGCCCTCACCCGTTGTTTACCTTTGTGGTGGTTGGTTCAGCGCTTATTGTGGGCGGTCTGACAACCCTTGCCATGTATAACGGAACGTTCACCACCCCCGATCTCGTGGCAGGACTTGGTGCAGCACTGGGTGTCCTTGCGCTCGGCATCATCATTAACGGGGTCCGCGGGAAGCGGGCCGGCGGCGCTTCCTTCTTCGCGGTAACCACCCTTGTGGTTCTTATTCCGCTGACGTTCGTCTCGATGTTCCCCTCACAGGGAACCTTGCGAATGATCTCCGACGCACAGTTCGTTCCCACCGATCGACCGGGGTCCGGCGACACTAGCTACGCCGTTGGCGCGGGCACGGTGACGCTCGACCTGACCGAGTATTACGCGTCAGGCTCTACCCCGTCAGAGTTCAACAGGCCAATTGACACCGTCCATCTCGTTCAGGGACTGGGCGACATGACAGTGATGTTGCCAGACGACGAGTATCTAACCGTGAGCGTCGCCATCGGCGCGGGTGAGGTGCACGTTCGGGACGAGGACGGACAGCTTGTGGACACGTTCCTAGGCGCCACATCGACTACCTATGAGCCAGAAGGCCAGGGAGATGGAGGAACTGCTGAGCGCGTTCTGAACGTCGACCTGCAACTGGGCGCAGGAACCCTGACCATCATCGAACCTAACCAGGGAGCTTCCGAATGAGCGACAACGCAACAACCCCATTGCCTGACTTCACCGAAACGGCCGCCTATCCCTCCGCCGCTGAACCCACGCGGGGTCGACCGCCGCTAAGCGTGGGAACAATCGTGTGGGGTGGGATCCTTCTACTCATCGCAGCGATCACCGTTACCTTCGCTCTAATAAGTCCCGACGACGTTAGCCCGATCACCATCATCTGGTCCTTTGTGGCGATTGGCGGTGTGCTCGTGGTCGCAGGAATCGTCGGAGCGATTGTGCGGTCTTTCGCTGGCCCCGAAAAACCATCTAACTCGGCGCAGATGTAGGACTAAGCGCGCAGCAGCGAACTACTTTCGCCCTCAAACCCTGTTGAGCACCAATGGTGCTGAACGGGGTTTTTTGGCATGGTGGCTCTATGAACACCGATGGCCCAGGCACCGACACTTATACCGACGGCACCCTCAAAGCAGAGGGGCATTACATCGGCGGTAAACGCAACGGCGAATGGACCTACTACTTCCGCAATGGACAGAAGAAAGCCGTGGGCAAGCTCATCGACGATCAATTCAACGGGCCGTGGATCTGGTGGCGAGAGAACGGCGAGAAGCTGCAGGAAGGGTCGTTCAAGCTCGGTGTTCAGGTGGGCTGGTGGCGCCGGTATCACGCCAACGGAGCACTAATGGACGAGGGAGAGTGGACGGCAGGAAAGCGGACTGGAGAGTGGACACACTACAACCCGGACGGCTCCGTGAATCGCAGCAAGATGTATAGGGCCGCGCAGGGCTAAGTCAGCTCAGTCCTCACCCACCCGAGACGGTCGTTAACGAGTTATGGCCACCCCGAAGGGTGGCCATCTTTACTCAACTTCTGGGATGTTAACGCAGAAAAGCCACACCCCTCACGGGTGTGGCTTTTCTGACTAAATAAGGTCCGGCGGTGTCCTACTCTCCCACAGGGTCCCCCCTGCAGTACCATCGGCGCTGAGAGTCTTAGCTTCCGG
>DASYMY010000663.1:0-2421 GCA_036008825.1 Glaciihabitans sp. | reverse complement strand
TCGACGGGCAATTGTCGTCATGTTTCTCAACGTCCGCTCATGCCGCTGACAAAACGCAACGTCCGCACATGCCGACGAGCGGACGTTCTGCTGTAGGGCGAGAGGCCCTATCCGGAGCTACATGCGGTTCTTCGCCACATCAAGATGGCGGGCGAGGTGCCAGCAGAGCACGTACAGCGCGAGCGCCAGCCCTGCCCCTTGAACGCCGCCGACCAACAACCGGCGCACCCAGTCGTAGGCGCTGACCTGGCTCACCGGATCGGCGAGCGCGATACCCGCACCGGCGGCCACCGCAACCGCGACCCCGCCCAGCACCCACCGGCGGGTCTTCCTCGGCAGAGTCGGCCAGTGCTGCCCGTGGTCGCGTGGGACACGGCGATACCAGCGCAGGGCGACGGCGCCGAGTAGCAACAGGCCCCCGAGCGATGACACATAGCCGATCACGTTGTACAAGCGGTGCGGACCTACGACGGAAAGGCGCAGCATCTGCCAATGCCGCACCGCGGCACCCGTCGGTGTGAGTGACGGCGTCCCAGGCGAGGTGCGTCGCGGCTCCCACGATCAACGACCCGAGCGCGATGACATGCGCCCGCCAGGTGGTGAACCGGGCTACCAGATTCAGCGGCGCGACGCGGGCACGCCACCCGTCAGAGAACAGCGCCAAAAGCGGCGCGATAACCAACTGTCCCGTGACCAACAGCACGACGCCGAGCACGAGATCGATCCCGACAAGGCCAACGACCGAATGAGTAGTGTCCGGACCGCCGGGTACGGGCAGGTAGTAGGCGACGTCCGGAACCACCGAGCCCACCACCAGGCCGGGAAACCAGAGGAACCTCCGCAACGGGAGCACGGCCGCCGGATGAGCGAAGGTGAACGGCACGCTGACAACTCCCGTTGTTCGAACCCCTGGCCGGATCACCGGATCCGGTTGGAACAAGGCCGTGCGCGACCGGCCCATGACCGCGATCAGCATACCGCCAATCTCGTCACCGAATGCCGACTGCATTCGTGAGGATTGCTCCAGTTAGATCTGCGCCGGCGAGCTTCGCGTCGGCGAGATCGGCCTTCGTTAGATCGGCACCTTTGAGACTCGCACCGCTTAGGCCTGCGCCCCAGGTTTGCCCCCGTGAGATCGACGCCATCTAGGACAGCCTCATTTAGTTGTGCGTTACGGAGGCCGGCCTCGTGAAAGTCCGCTCGAAAAAGTATTGCACCACGCAAATTTACCTTCTCAAGTAACGCGCGAGGGAATTAGTTTTCGTGGCGTTGACCATAAGGAGATCGGCGCCTACCAGGCTTGCCTGACTGAAGTCCGCTCGAACCAAAGTTGAAAGGCCGAGGGTGGCGCTATCAGGATTCGATTTGCCAAGGTTGGCTTCAGTGAGCGTGGCGTGGATTAGATTTTCCTCCCAGATCTGGGCTTCAGCCAGATTGGCGGACGTCAAGTCTGCGCTATCGCGGTTCGCCTTGATCATGCCCGCCCCAGCTAAATTGGCACCCCGGAGACTCGCGTTATCGGCCTCTACGAAATGAAGGTCGGCGTCGCGAAGGTCGGCATCGGCCAGCCGGGCGCCATTGAGCGGCGCTTGACGAAGGAGTGCCCTCGCGGTCTGCGCAGACTGCCACAACGTCGTCCACAACACACCTGTCACGAACGTGGCGTGAGGTCACTGGAGAGCTACGTACATCGAAAGGTGCCCGCATGGTTCGGAGGAGGGGTGCACGGAAAAGGATCTCCCCGCCTGGGAAAACAACTCGCCGCGCGCCCTATCCTGTACAAGGCGCTGCGCCACTATCGTGGCTGTCCTTGGCTGCTGGGTGACATCGTGGAGGGCCGCGTTGGTGCTGCTGCACCACGAGAACCACCGCACCACCTGATCAACAACGGTTGATCACACAACGCGACAGCCCGTTACTCGGAATACCTCACTGCGCCAGCGCAATTGGCGTACACGTCCAGCATTCGCGGCACCTGCTCCTGATCATCTACAGCAGTCAGTCATTGCCTGTGTTGACCCCCGATCGCGCCGACGTCTACTGGTACCGGTTCAGCGCAGCCCACGAGCTCGGCCACCTGATCTTGCACGGCGACACCGCGCCCGGTGACCAGCAACACGAGCGGGAAGCCGACGCATTCGTCGCCGAGTTCCTCACTCCGCGAGCGAGTATCGGCCCGACGCTTCCGTCACGGGTGGACTTCACCGTGCTGGCACGGCTGCAGACCGCATGGGGCGTTTCGGTGAAGTCGCTGCTCTACCGCTGCCGCGAACTGGGCTTGTTCTCAGCGCCCACAGCAAGTCGCGCCTACCAACGTCTTAACCAGTTGAGGGCTCAGAACTTGTTTGCAGACGAGCCGATCGGCCGCTACCCCGGCGAGAAACCCGTACTGCTGACACAAGCATTCGAACTGGCCACACA
>DASYMY010000662.1:0-1659 GCA_036008825.1 Glaciihabitans sp. | reverse complement strand
TGCGGTTTCCCTGGCCCATATAGATGCCCGCATCCTTGTAGGCAACTGGCGAATATCCCGCAAATTCACTGCGGAGTACCTCGCCAACAAAGTGGTTTACCCCCGTTTCCGGGCCTCGAAACCCGATGTCAGTGGCCTCTGAAAGACTCTCTGTAGGCCCCTTTTCTCTCCCCAGTTCGAGCTCGGTTTGACCAGTTTTTTGCTTTCTTCGACCTGCTGATTGAGGGTCATGTCAAGCCCCTAACCATTGCCTGACCAGCCCTTTCCTCGGGGTGTGTGGGGTGGGAAAATAGGGGTATGACATCCCGCAGACACCTCCTCCTCCAGGCAAAACATTGCCTGGCGTTGGCTGCGGTCACCGACCCGGTGGAGCTGGCGGTGGTCAACGATTCGGCCCCCTACTGGATCGACGAATCCCTCTTCGCGGCCGCCCCAGCGGCAGGTGATGACAGCTCTGCGACAACCGCGGTGATTACGGTGCCTCCAGTCGTTTCGTCTTCGTCTTCGTCTTCGTCTTCGTCTTCGTCTTCTTCTTTGTGTGGTTGTGCGTGCCCCGCCGTGCTGGATCGCACCATCGACTGCGGGTGTGAGCCGGTCGGCGGCACCCTGGTTGCCCTGCCCGACACCGAGCTGGCCGATCTGACCGTGTTGGTCGAAGAACTCGGCCGCCAGATCGACGCGTTGCGGGTCGCAACCGCCGCGGAGGTCGCGGTGCGCTGCCGGTATGAGCTCGGCGACGCCCAGATGTGTCGCCAGTTCGGCCTCACCCGGGCCGGACATCTGCTGGAATACCTCACCCGCGCCTCCGCCGCGGAAGTCGCCCGGCGCATCCAATTAGGGGCTGCGATTAGCCCGCGCAGCGAACCCGGCCGAATTCTGCCGGCGATCCAACCGGTCATCGCCGAAGCGGTGCTGGCCGGGAAAGTGGGGGTCGATTCCGCCCGCGACATTCTCCGGATGGTGCGCCGGGTCACACCTCGGGCCGAACCGGCCATGGTCGAGGAGGCGATCTCCTCGCTGGTTGACTACGCCACCGACGCCTCCACCGATCTGGTCGCCATTCAAGTCCGCGTCTGGGAAGCCATGCTGGATCCCGACGGCGCCGAGGTGACCGAAGAAACTCTGCGCGCCCAACGCGGTTTCATTTTGGGACGCGAACGCAACGGCATGACCCCACTCTCCGGCTCCCTCGACCCCTTGAGTGCGGGGTATTTGAAAACCATTCTGACGGAGGCCGACCAATCCCGCATTCCCCGGTTTGTGCCCACTACTGAACTGGATGGCAGTGCGACCGAAACGGTGATTGCTGCGGACGGCACCGAGACCACCATCCCGGTTGATACCCGCACCCGCCCACAACGCCACCTCGACGTGATCCTCGGCACGTTGAAAGCCGGCATGACCGCTACTGCCGAGGACCGGGACGGGCACCGCTCCACCGCGCAAGTATCCATTGTCGTCACCCGACAAGATTTAGAAACCGGTACCGGGGTGGGCTGGATTGACGGGGTGAACGAGCCGGTGTCGGTGGCCACCATCCGCGAGATTCTCTGTGATGCCCAGTACAACCAGATCCTGATTGGCAACGCCGGAGAGATTCTCTATCTGCAGAAACCGCAACGGTTTTTCACCACCGCCCAACGCCGCGCCCTAGCTGCC
>DASYMY010000661.1:0-2027 GCA_036008825.1 Glaciihabitans sp. | reverse complement strand
TCGAATTCTGGCTTGGTAACCGAAATCAAATCACCAGGCAGAGCCGATGCCTATTCAAAACGCCGATTAGTGGCGTACCTTTCTATTTGGAGGTCACCTGAAGTTGATCATAGGCTGATTCGCGTTCTGAATAATGCACATTGTGTCGGTAGCTGTGCTGTCTGTGGGCACTGGGAGAGAGTTGATCGGCTCAATCGTTCGAGTTGCCCAACTTGGCCAGGTTCGTAAGTTCGATCAAGACATGCGCGCGGCACTTAGTGCGACACTGTCGAGAATCTCAGCTGTCACGAATGCTGACTGGCGGAGTATTGGCATTTCGACGTATCATCCTCGCGGAATTCTGATCTTTCGAAAGTTGCGCCTGGTTGACCAACTTAGGCTGGGCACCGGACCTGTGGTACCGGCGATGTGTCGGCCGGGAGCAGGAATTGTTGGTCGGGCGTACGAAGAGCAGGACTTTCGGTCTACAAACTGGGAATTGGTTTACAAAGACGCAATGAGTGGAGGACTTCGGGAATGGAATGAGCGATCAAGGTATGACAGTTATCAGTTGACATGGGGTCAGGTGTCGTGCACGGATGGGTTTTCTTGGATTGCCGCCTGCCCTGTCTTCTCGGAAGGCGGGAAGCTACTTGGAGTGGTAAGCGCCGATGCGTCGACAGATCTATCTATCACTGAAGTTCGCATTATCTTAAGAAACTTAGCGGGTACTATGGGTAGGATTGGTCCGCCCCCGGCCTCTTGGTGGAGTTTTGTTGCACACAAGGCAGGTGTATGACGAATGGGTCACCGTGAATCTAGAGATGCAAGTCGGCTTGCGTATACTATTTCACTTGACTTCGTCGACGATGTTGAGCGGTTTGGTGGCTCACCAGCTTTGGTTGACCGTCTGCGCGGAGCGGTCCCTGAGGGCAACCCCGCCGTTCACGCTTCACGTAGCGAGGCAGAGGGATCGCCGGCCAGTGAAGACTTCCCGTCATCCATGACGCGACTTTCAATCCCAAAGAAAAGTGAACGAGCTCGCGCAACTTCCGGAAATGATCCTGCGGGGAGGCGTGAAGTTGAGAAAGAACGCCCTGGCCCCGTCAGAACTCGCAGTTCAGCTTTGCCAATTAGCGAGCCATTTCCGAATATCGATCTTCAGTCGATCCCCCGACCTTCTCGGCGGCCAGTTCACGCGGTGAAGGCCGGGAGAACGGCGGAAAAGTCAGCACCGAGGACGGCGGCCTGGGAGGCGCACTATCGGGCGTGGGTGATCGGTAGCGACGTTTTCGCCACCGCGCTCGTGATCGCCATCGCAGCGGCGATCATTGATAAGTTCACCCCGCACGGCATGTACGCGCTTGGTACGGCCGCCGCCGTTCTGTGCTCGCTGCCGATCAGCCGTGCATGGAGTCAACCGGTGCTCGGCGAGGGCGCTGAGGAGTACCGAAGACTGGGGCGAGGCTTTGTCGCAGCGGCAATGCTGGTTGGGATGGGCGGCCTGCTGTTCGGCGCTCTCGGTGTCCAGGTCTGGGTGTTCATCGTGGTCCCGGTCATCGCGCTCGTGGCCTTTCCCCAGCGTTACGTCCTGCGGCGCGTGCTGCACCACCGGCGCCGCCATGGCCGGTGCCTGCTGCCGGTGATGGCAGCGGGCAGCCCAGCAACCGTTCGTGACCTCATCGACCGCACCCGGATCGAGCCGCAAGTCGGCTGGCGCGTCGTAGCCGTGTGCACCTTCACCGGTACCGGCGCGGATCGCGGCGACAACCAGGTCGAGGGCGTCCCGGTTGTCGGTAGGCTCGACGAACTCGCCAAGCTGGTGCGCCATGGTGGCTACCGGGTGGTTGCGGTGACTGCGGACCAGTACTGGACTCCGCGCCGCTTGCAGCAACTCGCCTGGGACCTCGAAGGCACCTCCGCCGAGATGGTCGTGGCACCGGTGCTCATGGAGGTCGCCGGACCGCGTCTCAACGTCTCCGGCGTGCTCGGGATGCCGCTGCTGCGCGTCACCGCGCCGATGTTCACCGGTGGCCGCCGGCTGGTGA
>DASYMY010000660.1:0-3921 GCA_036008825.1 Glaciihabitans sp. | reverse complement strand
ACACACAGGGGCTGCACAACCGTGCAGCCCCTTCACCACCACAGGTCGTCATCCCTGTAACGGATGGACGAAACCAGGCGAGAAAGGCACCACAAATATGACAATGACAGATCCGGTCGCAGACATGCTGACCAGACTGCGCAACGCGAACTCGGCGTACCACGACACCGTCTCGATGCCGCACAGCAAGCTCAAGGCGCACATCGCTGACATCCTCAAGGCCGAAGGTTACATCTCGGCTTGGGACGTCAAAGATGCAGAGGTCGGGAAGACCCTCACGCTGAACCTCAAGTTCGGCCCCAACCGCGAGCGATCCATCGTCGGCATCAAGCGCGTATCCAAGCCCGGCCTCCGGGTGTACGCAAAGTCGACCGAGATCCCCACGGTTCTCGGTGGCCTCGGCGTTGCCATCCTGTCCACCTCCAGCGGTCTGCTCACCGACCGCCAGGCCGAGAAGAAGGGCGTAGGCGGAGAAGTCCTCGCCTACGTGTGGTAGCCGACAATGTCACGTATCGGAAGACTTCCCATCGACATCCCTGCGGGAGTCACGGTCGTTGCTGACGGGCAGAGCGTCACCGTCACCGGACCGAAAGGCGAGCTCGCACTCACCGTTGCCAGTCCCATCGAGGTCAACATCGAGGACGGCCAGGTTCTGGTCACGCGTCCAGACGACGAGCGTGCTTCGCGTTCGCTGCACGGTCTGACCCGCACACTGATCGCCAACCAGATCATCGGGGTCACCCAGGGTTACACCAAGGGCCTCGAAATCGTCGGTACCGGTTACCGCGTTGCCCAGAAGGGCAACTCGGTCGAGTTCGCCCTCGGCTTCTCGCACCCGGTCCTCGTCGACCCGCCCGCCGGCATCAGCCTGACCGTTGAGGGCAACACCAAGCTCACGGTCAGCGGTATCGACAAGCAGGCCGTCGGTGAGGCCGCCGCCAACATCCGTAAGATTCGCAAGCCAGAGCCCTACAAGGGCAAGGGTGTGCGTTACGCCGGCGAGAATGTTCGCCGCAAGGCCGGAAAGAGTGGTAAGTAACCATGGGTCTCGGAACTAGAGGAAAGAGCAAGTCGGCTGCCCGCGATCGCAGGCACGCCCGTCTCCGCAAGAAGATCGAAGGCACGGAACTGCGTCCGCGCCTGGTCGTCACCCGTTCGGCCCGCCACGTGTTCGTGCAGGTTGTCGACGACAGCAAGGGCTTCACCCTTGCGTCGGCATCCACGCTCGAGACGGACATGCGTACCTTCGACGGTGACAAGACCGCCAAGGCTCGCAAGGTCGGTGAGCTGGTTGCCGAGCGCGCCAAGGCCGCCGGCGTCGAAGCCGTTGTATTTGACCGTGGCGGCAGCAAGTACGCAGGTCGCGTCGCTGCCATCGCTGAGGGAGCTCGAGAGGGTGGATTGAACCTGTGAGCACTGAAACCAACAAGGAGCAAGAGGTGGCTGCAGTCACTGAGACGCCGGTGGAAACCGCTGCGTCAACAGCGCCCGCCCAGAACGAGCCTCGTGAGGCCCGTCGTGGCGGCCGTGAGCGCAACCCCAACCGTGATCGCGGCAGTCGCGACGCGGAGAAGAGCCAGTTCCTGGAGCGTGTCGTCACCATCAACCGTGTCTCCAAGGTCGTCAAGGGCGGTCGTCGCTTCAGCTTCACCGCACTTGTCGTCGTCGGTGATGGCAACGGACTGGTGGGCGTCGGCTACGGCAAGGCCCGTGAGGTCCCGACCGCGATCTCCAAGGGTGTCGAGGAGGCGAAGAAGAACTTCTTCCGCGTTCCCCGCGTCGGCCTGACCATTCCCCACCCTGTCCAGGGCGAGGCCGCCGCAGGCGTTGTCCTGCTGCGCCCGGCCGCTGCCGGTACCGGTGTCATCGCGGGCGGGCCGGTACGCGCCGTCCTCGAGTGTGCAGGTATCCATGACGTTCTGAGCAAGTCGCTCGGATCGTCCAACACCATCAATATCGTGCACGCCACGGTCGCGGCACTGAAGCAGCTCGAAGAGCCCCGCGCAGTGGCCGCTCGTCGCGGCCTCGCTTATGAGGACGTGGCTCCGGCTCGCTTCCTGCGTGCCGAAGCCGATGCAGCAGCAGCTGCAGCGACAGCAAAGGCAGGTGCCTGATGGCCGCGCGCCTCAAGGTGACACAGATCAAGTCCAAAATCAGTGAGAAGCAGAACCAGCGCGACACACTTCGCAGCCTGGGTCTCAAGCGCATTGGCGACGTCGTGGTTCGTGAGGACAACTCGCAGAACCGCGGATACGTCAACACGGTTGCTCACCTCGTGAAGGTCGAGGAGATTGACTAATGGCGAACGAAACCGACGCTGTCAACACGGCAGCAGACAAGCCCGCCACCAAGACCGCAGCCGCCAAGGCTGCTGCGCCCAAGGCGGAGACCAAGAAGGCAGCTCCTAAGACTGCCGCAGCCAAGGCGGACACCACGGGAGCGGCCGCCACGGCTGTTGCCGCGACAAAGCCGGCCGCTGAAGAGTCGCAGGTGGCGTCCCGCGAGCACGTGCTCAAGGTGCACCACCTTCGCCCGGCTCCCGGAGCCAAGAAGTCCAAGACGCGCGTTGGGCGTGGTGAAGGATCCAAGGGTAAGTCCGCAGGCCGCGGAACCAAGGGAACCAAGGCTCGCTACACCGTCCGTATCGGCTTCGAGGGTGGGCAGATGCCCCTGCACATGCGCACCCCCAAGCTGCGCGGATTCAAGAACCCGTTCCGGGTCGAGTACCAGGTCGTCAACCTGGAGCGTCTCGCGGAGCTCTACCCCAACGGGGGCGACGTCACCATCGCCGACCTAGTGGCCAAGGGTGCCGTTCGGGACAATGAGAAGGTCAAGGTTCTCGGCAACGGCGACATAGCCGTTAAGCTGAACGTTGCAGTTGACAAGGTCTCCGGTTCTGCCGAGCAGAAGATCGTCGCCGCAGGTGGCTCTGTCAAGTAAGTCCATAGACGCTGGTCGAGCTTGTTGAGACCACCAACCGAGAAAATCGTTGGTGTGACTCGACAAGCTCGATCAACGCTATTAACTGGAGGCATTTTGTTTAGCGCCATTGCGCGGATTTTCCGCACACCCGATCTCCGCAGGAAGATCGGGTTCACTCTGGGCATAGTCGCGCTGTTCCGGCTCGGCTCGTTCATTCCCGCCCCATTCGTGGACTTCGGCAACGTGCAGGCCTGTCTCGCAGCCAACCAGGGAACCAGCGGGCTCTACGAACTGGTGAACCTCTTCAGTGGTGGCGCCCTTCTCCAGCTTTCCGTCTTCGCGTTGGGCATTATGCCCTACATCACCGCATCGATCATCGTGCAGCTGCTGCGCGTGGTCATCCCCCACTTCGACACCCTGTACAAGGAGGGTGCAAGCGGTCAGAGCAAGCTGACGCAGTACACGCGTTACCTCACCATCGCTCTCGGCGTGCTGCAGTCGACAACTCTGATCACCGTTGCCCGTAGCGGTGCCCTCTTCGGTACGTCCGCCAGCTCTGAGTGTTCACAGCTGATCACGAACGACGCTTGGTATGCCATCATGCTCATGGTGATCACCATGACCGCCGGCACCGGCGTCATCATGTGGATGGGTGAACTCGTCACCGAGCGTGGCATCGGCAACGGCATGTCCCTCCTGATCTTCACGTCGATTGCGGCACTCTTCCCCAACTCTCTCCTCTCGATCGCGCAGCAGCGCGGGATTGAGACGCTCCTGATCGTGATTGCGGTCGGATTGCTCGTCGTGGCCGCGGTCGTGTTCGTCGAACAATCTCAGCGGCGCATCCCGGTGCAGTACGCGAAGCGGATGGTGGGCCGTCGGACCTACGGCGGCAACAACACCTACATCCCGATCAAGGTGAACATGGCCGGCGTTGTGCCCGTCATCTTCGCGTCGTCGCTGCTGTACCTGCCGGCCCTCATCGCCCAGTTCAATCAG
>DASYMY010000659.1:0-1657 GCA_036008825.1 Glaciihabitans sp. | reverse complement strand
GATCTCCACCTCGGGTGGTCGCATGCGAATCTGGTCCGACTGGTCGCCCTTGGATGAAGACCTCGCTGCCCGCAAGTTCGCCTACCACCTTCCACCGCTCCCAGGTTCCTAGAAGTCCTCACATAGAGAGTGCCGATCACGCAAACGGTCGAGGCCAGAACCCGACGGTGACGTCCTCGTCACCCAGTCGCGTAGGGGCTATCCGGATCTGCGCGACTCGTCTGGGAGATCCGGGCACGGGTTGTCTCGCGGGCCCTGGTGGTCACCCTCGTAACGGCCTGCACAGCGCACCAGATTGCTTTTGCCAACACCGCACCCGAGTGGCGCCTCGGAGTCGCGTCATACCGCGTTGTGGTTTTCAAAGAGGCGTGATTCAAAACGGCGGGAGTGTCCTCGCCTCCGTCTCCAGCCATGCCAGGAATCCCCGGGGATCACGAAGCGGGCGCTTGATTCTTACTGCCGGACGCCCCCGAGCCACCGTGGGCTCGTGGAATGCAGCCTCTTGAACCTCGGCGCGTGGCAGCCAGCCCATGATGTCAACCGCTGCACCCGGCGCCAGATCGTTGGCAACAGTGCACCAGAAGACGGCGTGGCAATTCATCCGACTCAACTGGCCTGCAATGACTGTCCGTTCGAGACGCAAGTAATCTCTCCGTCTCGATGTCTTGACCTCTACGAGTCCGATGACCCGAGTCCACCCGGCCGGTTTGAAGGACACTTCCAGGTCGCCTTGCCCAGAGGCGATGGAATCTGCTTCATCGGCGATGCTGCAAACCTCGGCACCTTGCCCTGCGAGCCAGTTAGCGACGGCGTCCTCGCCCATCAGCCCGACGACGTTCATCTCCTCCGAGGTGGTTCCATACGACATCGCGTCTCCCTGCATGCGCTGTTGTCGGGCCCGGGCCCGCAACGGCAGGGTGCCACGGTGCAGCGCCGTCGGTGCGATTTGGACCGCCGCCCAGTCGGGTACCAACCACGAATCCATCTGCACATATTGAGCCACTGTGAGACCCAGCGCCGGCAGATCTTCTGAACTGGCGACGTCGAGTGCGTCCCGCCGCCTAAGGCCAGGCGATGTTCGGCGCGGTGGCGGGCGCGACTCCTTTAGTGTTCCGGTGTGGCTCGACGGCAAGCAGTACGTGATGTCTTGGGCGCCCTGATGGTTGCCGTAGGAACCGCGACGGGTGTGGTCACAGTTACGCCTCTGCCATGGCTGCTTGCTCTGATTGGGACTTGGCCTGAGTGCCTTGGTGCTGCTGATCGATGTCATCTGCTTCGACAGACCAATCCCAGGACGATCGCGACTCGGTGAACGAACAATGATCTGCTTGGGCGCAGCAACCATCCTGAGCGCATTGGTGGGGGCGTTCTTGATCGGCCATGCCATCCAAAGGGGCCAGACGAAGTATCCGTTCCTGGTGACCAACTCATCGGGCGCTCTCACCGCCATCAAGGCTGTTCCGGATAAGAGTTCGTCTACCGGCCACGTAGTGGAGGCTGGCGACACGGTCTGGGTTGACTGCTTCATCGACCAGCGGGATGGGCGTTGGTATCGGCTGAGTGACGAACAAGGATGGATGCGCGATCGGGAGTTGCTCGCGGCACCCCACACCGGGAGGGGGGGATCCTCCACGTTGTCCTGACTAGTTCAGGAATT
>DASYMY010000658.1:0-1536 GCA_036008825.1 Glaciihabitans sp. | reverse complement strand
GGAGAGTCATTCAAAAGTATGTTGACGCCAGTCGAGGTTGCGGTGAGTGACATCGAGCGGGGTGGCCCAGGGCGGCCAGAGTGTCCTGATTAGACACGGCGGCTGGGATCCGATAGATCAACGTTGTGTGGACGATGATCGAGGGCCAGCCGCCGCAGTGTGAGCGTATGACAGGGCTCAGCTCGCGACAACTCGCTGAGCTGGTGGACCGGGTTCGTGAGGTGGTGGGTCCGTGGGAGGATCCGCCGGTCGGTCGTCCGCATGTGTTGCCGCTGTTCACCGCCGTGGTGGCGGTGTTGTTCGGGCTACGACACAACGTGGCTGACGACGTGGTCGCGGAGATGTTCGGCTGTTCGCAGGCCACCATCACCCGCTATCACCAGGTGTTGTCTCCGATCCTGCGGTGGGTCACCCGCCCGGAAATCGATGAGCAGCAGGAACGCGCTCAGTCGGGTGCTGTCCTCGTGGACGGGTTCATCGCCCCGGTCGGCGAACGCGAGCACTATCACGGCCTGTTCTCCGGCAAGAAACACTTCTGTGGGCAGAATGTGCAGGTCATCGCCAACCTCGACGGCCGGGTCTGCGATGTGGGCGACCCGGTCAACGGCGCCCGCCACGACGCCGCCGCGTTCTACCTGTCCGGCATCGCCGAACGCTGGGCGAAGCACCTCACGCCCGGCGGGCCAGGGATGATCGGCGACTGCGGCTACCAGGGCGTAGGTCCGATCACGCCGTACAAGAAGCCACCCGGCGGGGACCTCACCACCGCGCAGAAGACCTGCAACTACTCGATCAACCGGCTCCGCGCCGCCGTCGAACGCTCCATCGCGCACCTGAAGAACTGGAAAATCCTCAAGACCGGCTACCACCGAATCATGACCGACTTCCCCGACGTGTTACGTACAGTCACTGGCCTAGAGATCTTCAGAGCCCGCACCCTTAGTTTTGAATGACCCTCCCGGTGGTATGATATAAGTTCGACGGTTCGCTTTTCTTCGGATGTGGTGTGGTAACTCCATCCTACGGACAAGCAGACCGTCTTCTATTTCAGGGTTCTACTGTGGACTCCTAGAGCTCGCTGAATAACCCTCCTAGAGCTCGCTGAATAACCCTCATTGGTCAGCCTCTTCCCCAATAGGCTCACTTTCTGATAGGGTTCGTGCGTAAGCGGCTCACCTCCGACTTACACAAAATCGTGACAGGCTCGTGACCCCAGCGCAGCATCCGAGCCGTCGTGATGCGGGACGCGGCGGTGGGCACCCGGACAGTGCGGGTACTATCGCGCACTGATCACCGACCCCGCCCCATCTTTCGCAGCACGGACATTGCCGACTGGCACCAACTCGATTATGCGCGGCCGGCCTCCAGATGCGCAGGTAAGCCCCACCCTAAACGCTCGACCAAAGGCCCATCACTGGCCGCGTTCGACGACCTCTATTTCGATCGGTTCCCCACTACCGAGATAGATGACATATCCCGCGTCCTCGTCGTCCAGCGACGAAACCGGCACGACCCCAAGAACATATTCCGGGCGCG
>DASYMY010000657.1:0-1900 GCA_036008825.1 Glaciihabitans sp. | reverse complement strand
TTATCTGATCGCTCCAGAAGTTGAAGCCGGCTTCATCGGGTTCGCGACCGAGGAAATCGAGGTAATGCTGGCGCACGAAATACTCCGGAGTATCGAGTGGGTTCGCGGTTTGTCCGGTTGCACTCGCGCTGAAGACCGCATCCGTGGTTTGCCCGATCTGACTGAACGAGCGCGAAGTCGGACTGAAGATGTAGTTAACTCGCGAAGGCGTGACCGTGTAGAACCCGTTGGTCTCCACATCGTCGAAATGATAAGCGCCATTCGCGTCGGTAATGAACTTGCGATTCTGCGTGCCATCGAGTTTCACCACCGCACCTTCCACCGGGTTGCCCTGGTCGTCAACGATGCGACCGGTGACAACTCCGTCGGTGGCTGTGGGCGCAGACGTGCCTAAGGTCCACCGTGAAAAGTCCTGGACGGCATTGTTTTCCACCCAGTGGCTGGTCGTATTGACGGGAGTGGTGGGGGCATAAGGAACCCAGCTAGTTCCATTGAAGCGGAACAACTTTAACGAAGTCTCCGTGTTACCGTTCAACTCCGCAACCAGATAGTGCAGACGTACCGTGGCGGTGAAAGCCCCAACGCCGCCGGTCGGCGAGACGGTGTAGTTTCTTTGGACCGCGAAAGGGAAGCCTATGGGAACGGATTTCGCCAGATTAACCAGAATGCTGGTTGGTGACGTGGCGGGAGCGGAGGTAATCGTAATCTGGTTGTCGGGGTTGCCAAAGCTGAATGTTGTTCCACTCACAAAGCCAGTGCGCAGGACATTGCCCACCACATCAGTCGTGCCGTTTGAAGTGGCGCCGGCAGGCATGATTAACGTAGAGGCGCCGGTGGTGAGATCACCAAGAGTCAGGCTGAGTGAGCCGCTGACAGATAGATCTGCGCCCAGCGAAATCCCCGACGCTCGGTTGATGGTCAGGTTGGCAAGACCGCTCTGTACGGCCGGCAACGTCGTGCTCGCGCCCGCGCCGCCGAACGTGATGTTCGAGCTACCGCCGCCAGTAAGGCTCCCGGCGCCGTTGCTGATTGCTCCGTTGAGCGTAAGCGTGTGTGCCCCAATCGACAGCGCACCAGCGGTGAGCGCCAGCGCACCATTAAGCTGCTCATCGCTGCTCAGGGTGACTCCGGCCGGATTATTAATTGTCAGGTTATTCAACACGAACGACGAAGCGATGTCTTGGGCGCTGCTACCGTTGTAAGCAACAGTGCTTCCCGTGGTTGTCATGGTGCCGTTGTTGGTGATAGGAGTTCCGCCGCCGGAAACTGAAAGAGTCCGCGATGTGATATTCAGGGCTCCGCCGCCGTTAATTACCAGGCTGCTCAACTGGTGATCGCTGCCGAGTGTCACAGTCGAGCCGCTATTGACGATCGTGTTTGAACTAATTGCTCCGGCGCCCGTCAGAGTCTGGGCGCCACTACCATTGAACTCCACAGTGGGGGCCGAGATGGTCCCGTTGTTGGTAAGCGTTGCGCCGTTGAACCGAAGTGTTGAAGAGCTCTGTCCGGTCAGAGTGCCGGTGCTGTTTACAGTGACATCACCATTCGGCACCAGGACCTGAAACGCAAGAATCTGCAGTGTCGCTCCCGAAGCCACCGTAATTGGTCCATCAAAGGTGGTGGGTACTCCCGTTACTCGTGTCAGACTGCCGCCACTGCTACTTACCGACAGGGGCGCACTGAAAGTCCCGGTATTATCGATTTCGATATCACCCTGCGCCTGAAATGTTCCGGAGCCGCTCGTAGTGCCGGTGTTGGAGAAAGTTCTCATGCTGCCCTGTGGCGGGTTGAAGTTCAGGGAGCTATTGAGCGAGAGCGTGCCATGGTTGGTGATGTTAGCCGTGGTGGTCGTCAGCCCGTTGTTCACAGTCAGAGTGTTCCCACTGACGACGGTCAGAGT
>DASYMY010000656.1:0-1766 GCA_036008825.1 Glaciihabitans sp. | reverse complement strand
CAACACACTGGTGTTACATCAGGGGAGCGATATGCGCACAACACCAAACCGGCACTCGAGTGCCGTTCAACAATCTCGAATGACACGGAAGCGCCTCACCGCGCTGGTCGGAGCATTCCTACTTGCTTTTAGCGTCATCTGGGGTGTCAGCTCCGCAGCGACTCCCGCGTTTGCGGTCACTGCTCCGGCAGTTGAGCAGTGCAACGGCATCGCGAACGTCGGCGGTGAAGGCCTCCGCTGTGAGGTAACCGTGGTCAACAACCTCACAGTGGCAACACGAATCGCAAGCTCCACCGTGACAGTGCGCGCCTGCACCGGCGCGGCGAACACCTCGCTCGTCTGCGACTCCGTGACAACGTCGTTTCCGAGGGCGATTACCTCGGTCAACCAGTGCAACGACTCCGGCAATGGTGGCGGCGGCAGCATCCGGTGCACCGTGACCGTCACCAACAACATCATTGGTGAATCCACCACAACCGCCGCAACGGAGAATCAGTGCATCGGATCTGGTGAAGGTGGAGGCGCCAATCCTCTTGCCTGCAGCTCAATAAGTAGCACCACCGGCGCGACGATCACTCAGTGCAACGGCTCAGTTAACGGTGGAGGAGCGACGGGACGTGTGCGCTGCACCATCGTTCCGTCCACACAAACCTCCGCGCTACGGGTAACTATCAATCAGTGCAACGGCTCGGTAAACGGTGATGGTGGACTCGCGATATGCACCGCGACCCAGCGCAACGTGGTGACCGCGGCGGAGATCACGCCCACCCCCACACCAAGTGCCACCCCGACACCCACACCGGCTCCGTCAGTTACGCCGACTCCCACACCCACCCCGAGTGCCACCCCCTCGCCGACACCAACGCCGAGCGCCACTCCGACACCCACCCCTACGCCGAGCAACACTCCGACGCCAACCCCCACCCCCGGTGATGGTGACGGAACACCGGGTGATGGCGGAGAGAACCCCGAAACACCAGGCAACCCCGAGAACCCGGCAAACCCCGGTACCCCCGGCACCCCGGAGACACCAGCCAACCCAGGAACACCTGGGACACCTGGAACACCGGAATCACCCACAACTCCGGGAACGCCGGGCACACCCAACACGCCGGTAACACCCGGCGATGGCGGCGGCGAAGGCGCACCAGAAACGCCGGCAACTCCCGCAACACCGGGAACACCGGGAACACCGGCCGTGCCAGCTCCCACACCAGATTCCTCGTCCCCGATCACCGGTGAAAGCGGCACCCTTCCCGCAACCGGTCCAGGAGCAACAGCGCCGCTGCTTATCATCGCGTTGTCCGCGTTGATGGTGGGAGCCCTCGCGCTGCTGACGGTCACCATGTTCCGCCGAAACGGCATAACGCGGCGGTTCCGTCGGGATCTGTAGCGCCAACAACCAGCCCGGATTGGTCGTCCCGCGCACTCCGCGGGGAGACCGATCTGGGCAGTTGCGCAGTATAGGATTGCCCCACTCAAGGAACGTGGTGGGCGTTATGATGCAGCTGGAGCGGTGGAGTCTCCTGATCGTGCGCGAAGCAATGTTGCGCAACACCAGCAGATTCACGGATTTTCAGCACAGTCTTGGAATCACACCCCACCTGCTCGCGGCTCGTCTCGACGACCTGGTGAGTATGAATATCCTCACCGTCTCTCCTGACGCCGGTTATGTGCTCACCGACAAAGGCTGGGATCTGGAAACGACCATCAGCTCGCTCAGCCAGTGGAGCGAACGGTGGCCTGCACGTTCCGCGTTAGCCGTA
>DASYMY010000655.1:0-4033 GCA_036008825.1 Glaciihabitans sp. | reverse complement strand
CCCGTAGCGTCGAAAGAGAAAGGATCGCTTCTACCAGATTGGACTAACAATGCTCCGCACTGTTGCTCAAGTTCTTGGCGTTGTCGTGGCGCTACTAGCCGTTATCGGATTCTTCATCGAGGGTGAACTTCTGGCCGGGCTGATGAATGTCGACATTGCCCTTGACGTTCTTCGACTTGTACTCGCGGCGGCTCTGCTTTACGTGGGATTTGCTCGCGTCTCGGCCTCCGCGATCAGACTAGTGATCATCCTCGTAGGCGTAATGTACGTGCTGCTGGGTTTGCTCGCGTTTGCTGATCGAACAATCTTTGGCTTGCTTCCTACCGGGCTGACCAATTTCGACATCGGATTCCACCTCATCGTCGGAGCGGGCGCCTTAATAGTGGCCTTCATTCCCGGAACAAAGTCACCGTCAAACACCACCTCTCCGCGCCACAACGGGCTCTAGCCAACAGAGTGCCTTGCCCCTGTGATGCGGACGGTGGACGGAACGGTTTCCCGGAACCGCTGCGAGAAGCGCACAGAGGGCAGGGGCATCACTCTTTGTCAACAGCAGTGGCCGTGCCCTGTAAGCCAACAAAAAGTGGTTCACCACCATGAGCGAGGACAGAGTGCCGTGCGAAGTCACTCCGTTGACAAACCTCCGCGGGCCAAAGATGATGTTGGTGACAGCCCCAGTAGCGAATCGGACGCAAGGCTCGGCCGACAACGAAACCTACGCCCCCATCGTCTGTGGTTTTCCTCGAAAATGGGGAAGCACTCGTTTAGGTCTTCAGCCGGGCAGCTGCCGATGACGAAGAGAAGGCATGTCAATGCCGCCGGCACACGCAACAGGTTGCTCGGGTGGATGTTCGACGACCTGATGAGGCGCCCAAATGGCAAACGATGAATTTCAATCGGCCGCAATTGCTCTTTCGCATTCGCATGGACACGCGTCCGATTTGGCGCAATCGTTTATGCAAATGCTCCCGATCTCTGGAGCCTCGGTATCAACTCTCGGACCGCTACTCGGCGCAGAAACGGTATCGGCCACCGATAGGCGAGCGCGGCTGATTGATGAGCTGCAGTTTGACCTTGGAGAAGGCCCCTGCTGGGATGCCCTCAAAACGCGATCACCTGTACTCCAACCTAATCTGGAGAGGTCGGGGAGCACCCCATGGCCGGCGTTCCGTGAAGCCATCCAGTCAGAGAACATTGGCGCTCTTTTCGCGTTTCCACTGGTCTTCGGTCCACTGGATATTGGCGCAGTGGACCTTTATTCAAACGAACCCATTGCACTAACGCCTACGCAAAAACAGCAAACAATCGCGCTGTCTGCCATCGTCAGTCGCGTCCTCCTACGTAGCGCGATAGAACAGAGTTCCCGCGTAGGCGTGGAAGCCCCCTTCTCACGACGCATAGTTCACCAGGCCACAGGCATGGTGGTGGCTCAACTCGGAACCACAACCGAAGATGCGTACCTCATCCTTCAGGCACGAGCATTTGCCGATAGCCGCCCGATGCGGGACATCGCCACCGACGTGATCGAGCGTCGACTCCGTTTCACAGATCCGCCGGATTTCCTCAGGGAGGCACCGTGAACAATTCTGTGCGTAGCGAACAGCTTTTTGAGGCTTTCGCTACCTTCGCTGACACTCTTGTCACGGGATACGACGTGCTGGATCTGCTCCAGAAGCTTGTCGAACGCTGCCGCGAACTCCTCAACGTGGATTCAGCGGGGATACTTCTCGTCAACGATGACGGCACCCTTGAGCTCGTGGCATCGACCAGTGAGGAGAGCGCCTTTGTCGAAGTTATTCAACTCGACGCGAACGCTGGGCCGTCTCTTGACGCCTTCCGCTCTCAAAAAGTTGTTTCCGTCCCGAATGTTGCCGCCGCACCTGAACAGTGGGCCGCCTTCACCACAGCTGCAGCCTTCCAAGGGATCAACTGCGTTTACGTCATGCCACTCCGGCTGAGGGAAGTAACCATCGGAACCCTCAGTTTGATGCGCCATGAGCCTGGTGAGCTGAGGCCGTACGACATAAAGGCCGCTAAAGCGCTCGCCGACGTAGCGACAATCGGTATCCTGCAGGAGCGCCGGCTCCGTGATGCCGAGTCGGTTCGAGAACAGCTCCAAGAGGCACTGAGTAGCCGAATTGTCATCGAACAAGCCAAAGGTGTGGTGGCTGAGACCGCTCAAGTCTCCATGGACACCGCATTCAGCCTTATTCGCAACCACGCGCGCACTCAACAACAGAGCCTGAGAGCCGTTGCGGGCCAGCTAATCTCGGGGGACCTTCGGCTTTAATCGGACGTGCCCACGCGTTCCCTATATACAGCGGATGCCTCAGCGCTGAAAGATCACCGGCGCGAGCGTCGTCTCCTCAAGGGAGATCAGCCATCCATTGAATCGCTCATCACCGCTGCGGATCTCGTCATAGCCTCGTGAGTAGCTCGTTCCGTCCTCGGTTGGCGGTGATGTGCTCGCCCAAGCAATTCGGGGCTCGGGGCGAGGGGTATCCGCCGTTGAGGATAATGATTGAAGCCGCGACTGGCCCCGAATGGGCTCCCAGCCCTTCCCGCTTTCGTTCGTGAGACGCACGTAGATCGCCTGAATTTCCACCACCCGACCGCTCAGAATCATGGTGGGGGGAGAGGGCGAACCAGCCGCGTACTGGTCGAAAAGCCAGTCAACATCATCAAGCGCGTCCCCGTAGTAGTTGTTTGCGAAGGGTGTTGCGACCCGCTTCACATTGTCGTTCACCCGAATGACGATGCCGTCCTCGGCTAGTTCCGAGTCGGGACAAATGACAAAAATCATGATTCATTGTGGCGGATGTCCCCGTGCTGGTGGTTGCTGATGCCGCCAACGCGCACTCTTTACGAGACGACGTTCTCCAGCGGCTCGCCGGTCGCTAAAGCGAACACCTGTCGGCGGAACAGGTCGAGAGTTCGCGACTCGGTTGCCGTTGCGTGCCCACCAACATGGGGTGTGACGATGAGGTTCGGAGCAGACCAGAGCGGATGCCCCGCAGGCAATGGCTCCGGATCGGTTACGTCGAGTGCGGCGAAGATACGTTGCGACTCAAGGGCAACCACCAACGCCTCCGTGTCGATCACTGCGCCGCGAGCGACGTTGATGATCCGCGCACCATAGGGCAGACGCGCAATAAAAGAGCCGTCGACAAGGTGACGGGTCTCGTCGGTCAGTGGCACCGTCAGGATCACCACTTCCGCCTCGGGCAGCAATGCGTCGAGGTCTGAGAACGAATGCACCGGGTAGTTTTCGTCCTGACGCGCCGAGCGGGCCACGGCCGTTAGCTGCACCCGGAACGGTTCTAGTCGCGCGGCAATTGCTTTACCAATTGACCCAAAGCCCACGAGCAGCACTTTGCGATCAGCGAGCGAGGGGCGAAACACGCTTCGCCACTGCTGATCAGCCATGTCTTTTATCGCGACGTCAATGCCGCGCAGTGACGCGAGTAACAGCCCCACTGCCAGCTCAGCAGTCTCGTCATCGTGGATGCCTCGACCATTGCTTACGGTGACGCCCTCGGGGATAAGAGGGAGAACGTCGTCGTATCCCGCGCTGGTGAGCTGAACAAACGAGAGGCGGGGTAATGCCACCAGCAGCTCATGCCCAGCCTGCATATCAAATCGGTTCGGAACGAGTACCGCATGAAGCCGATCCCCATCCGGCGACTTTTCGCTCATGGACCACGGAACAAGCTCGACCCCGTCAGGCGTCGGCCCGAACATGGCACACATTTCAGCGGTGGGGAGAGAGACGGTCAACACGGGATTCAGAGTAACCCGGAACTATCATGCGCATGTCCACTAGTTCTCGGCGAAGAGCATCCTTTTAACCTCCGAAGCCCGCGGCCATTTCCTGTAGCGCCCGGAGGTGCCCGTCAAAGGCCGCTCGCCCGGAACGAGTCAGTTGCAGCCAGGTGATCCGCCTCGAATCGGCACGCGATTCTGAAGCGACCTTGGTTGAGGAGACATAACCCTCGTTCGCGAGCAACTTCAGGTGTTTCGACAAGGTTGCGTC
>DASYMY010000654.1:0-1585 GCA_036008825.1 Glaciihabitans sp. | reverse complement strand
GCTCGCCTCCGGAGCCGACACTCTGGTGTCCATTGGTGGGTATCAGTCCAACCACACTCGGCAGGTCGCCGCCGTTGCAGCCAAGCTGGGCCTCAAAGCCGTGTTGGTGCAGGAGAACTGGGTTGATTGGCCCGATTCGGTGAACGACCGGGTGGGCAACATCATGCTGTCACGCATTATGGGCGCCGAGGTGCGCCTTGATCCGGCCGGCTTTGGCATTGGTATCAAAAGCAGTTGGGAACGTGCATTAGCGGATGTCGCTGCCGCTGGGGGTACTCCGTACGCCATCCCGGCGGGGGCATCCGATCACCGGTTAGGTGGCCTGGGGTTCGCCAACTGGGCGTATGAGGTTGAACAGCAGGAACGCGAGCTGGGCGTTTTCTTCGACACCATTGTTGTGTGCAGTGTTACCGGCTCGACACACGCCGGCATGATCGCCGGTTTTGCTGGGCAGGAGCGGCCGCGACGGGTGATCGGCATTGATGCATCCGCCAAGATCACCGAGACCCGGGATCAGGTGGCGCGAATCGCCCGCAACACCGCCGAACTCATTGGGCTGGGCAGGCCGCTGCGTGACGACGAGATCACCGTCCTCGAAGGCTGGGCTGGAGATCTGTACGGTATTCCGGTGCAGTCCACCCTCGACGCTATCCGGCTGACGGGCAGCCTGGAGGGCATGATTATTGACCCAGTGTACGAAGGCAAATCTATGGCGGGACTCATTGATCTGGTTACCCAGGGGGATATTCCTGCAACAAGCAACGTCCTCTACGCGCATCTCGGCGGTCAGCCCGCGCTCAACGCCTACAGCGCATTGTTTCGTTCCTAACCTGGCGGAGAAACACAAACGCCGGTGATGTCGGATATCCGACACCACCGGCGTTCGCAAGACGAGTGCTAACTAGTCGTCCAACCCTCGGCGGGCGAGCAGCGGTGCGATCTCGGCGTCGCGTCCGCGGAAGTCACGGAACGCCTCGAGCGGATCCTTTGACCCGCCGACACCCAACAACAGGGTGCGGAAACGGTCACCGTTGGCACGGGTCAGTCCGCCGTTGTCCTTGAACCACTCCACCGTGTCTGCGTCGAGCACTTCACTCCAGATGTAGGAGTAGTAGCCCGCGTCGTACCCGCCAGAGAAGGAGTGGGCGAAATACGTGCTCGAGTAGCGCGGCGGTACGGCCGGGTTGTCGAGGCCAAAGCGTGCCAAGGCATCCGCTTCGAACTGTTCCACATTGGTGACCGTGTCGGCTGTGGTGATGGTGTGCCAGGCCTGGTCGAGCAGAGCTGCCGTGAGGTACTCCGAGGTGGCGAAGCCCTCGTTGAAGGCTGAGGACGCCTGGAGCTTGTCGACAAACTCCTGCGGCATTGCCTCTCCGGTTTCGTAGTGCACCGCGTAATTGCGGAGAATCTCCGGCCAGAGCATCCACATCTCGTTGACCTGGCTGGGGAACTCCACAAAGTCGCGGAACACATTGGTGCCGGCGAACTTCGGGTACGTCACGCGCGCGAAAAGTCCGTGCAGGGCGTGGCCAAACTCGTGGAACAGTGTGTTCACTTCGTCGTAGCTGAGCAGCGTCGGTGAACC
>DASYMY010000653.1:0-2746 GCA_036008825.1 Glaciihabitans sp. | reverse complement strand
GCAAGCGATGTTATGGGCAGACAGCGTGCGTTTCGGCGCCCAACGCCCCGCAGAACGTATGGCCTCCCTGTCTCACCAGCTATTTGATGCGCTCAGCGACATCCCGCAGCTCACGCTGATCAGTACAGCGCCCGGCCCCGTTATCACCGTGCTGGCGCCGGGACAGGACTCCCATCGACTCGCGGTGTTCCTCTCCCACGGCGGAATCATGGCCCGCAGCGGCTACTTCTGCGCTCACCACTACCTCAAGGAGAAGCGCCGCCTTCCGCCACTGTTGCGCTTCTCGCTCGGACTCCACACCAGCGACGACGACATTGCGGCCACGCACCAAAGCCTGGCGCGACTTCTGAAAGGCCTGTCCTAAATGTTCTGTATCGCTGCGTTCATCATTTTGCTGTTTATGGGCGCGGTCTCCGCCAAATACCGTCGCTATCTCGCACAAGCGTGGGACTGCACACTTCGCCGCGTCACTTTTCGCCCCTGCGATACTTCCTTCAAACAGGACATCAAGGATCGGATGCTCGCGCCGCTGGCCACACGATCTCCTCAGCTCGTCCGCCCAGCGGCTGTGGCACTCGAAGTTGTTGCCGTCTTCCTGGTGCTGCTGACGGTGTGGAGCGGGTACGAAGTCGTCAAGAGTGGCCTGAATCTTCTGGTCTACGGAACCTGCAACAAACAGAACTCCGAGTCGTGCTCTCTGGGCGCCGAAGCTTGCTCCATCGGAGCCATCACCCCTAGCTTTTTAGACTCGCTCCGGGAGGGTGATGTCATCGGCGCTTTTGGTAACGAGTTTTCGAGCCTTGGCGAGACCATTTCTGCAATCCCGTCCCGCCTCCAAAGCTGGGAAGCCGAAGATTACCTTCCTGAGAACGTCACCTATCTCCGCGAGTACAGCGCAGATAAGCCCACAGCGGTTGAGGCTATTGACCCCGGTTGTGTGTTCTGCCGCCAGCTCTTCGCGAACATTACCGAGGCTGGTTTTGACGACCGTTACAACCTCGCTTACATTGCGGCCCCAATTGCCTCAGATGGCGTCTACAAGTTTCCTAACTCCCTCCTTGTCACGCAGTACCTGGAAGCCCTTCGGCTGCACCCTCTTGACGGAGCGGAGACTCCCGTCGACTGGCAGGTACTTGAGCGTATTTATACGGGAGTCAACGAGAAGGGCACTTCGTACCAGAGTGTGATTAACGGCCGAGAAGCGCCCGTTGTGGTGGAGCTTCTCTACGGGTGGCTTAGTGAGTTCGGCTTAACCGCCGAACACATCAGCGTTGTTGCATCGGCAGCCGAATCCCCTGAGGTGGCGCAGATCATTGCCGCCAATCAGGCTCTCGTGCAGGAAAAAATCCACACCGTGAAGATCCCCACCCTGATCTTTGACGGGCGCCGCCACGATGGTCTTGTCTCGGTGGAGAACCTTCGCTAGCGCAAACGCTGTCTCGAGGTACTTCCCTCGAAAATCGGATGTGGATAGCTGTTTTACACAGTTGTGCACATTGGGGATAAGGCTGGGGATAACTCTGTGAAGAGGGTGGAAAGTGACGCGCCGTACACGCCCGGGAGTCACTGGGTAGACCGCTTTTGGTGAGCCCGTGTTTACGCGGAATTAACCTCACAGCTGAGGTTTTGTATGGGATGTGGATAACCCTGTGGATTTGACATTCGCACTTCCCGCTCGTTGTGCACAATGTGGATAACCCTGTTAATAACTACAGAGATGTAATTCGACCGAGAAAGTGACAAGTGTCGATTAACTCGAAGATAGTTTCGGCTGGCTCACAAGGTGGGGCTGTGTCAAGCCCACCCCTCCCGCGGCAAATACGCAGCTGGCGTGCTACTTTCAGCAAATGCCACGAATAGCGGCGGTCGCCCCGGTTCTTCCTGCGTTCGCATACAGCCAAACGGAGATCACGAGCGAGCTTGCGCCGTTACTGAGCGCGAAGCCCGCCCATCACGCAGTTATTGAGCGGATGCACGCCGCCAGCGGGATCGGTGTTCGGCACACTGCGCTGCCGCTGGAGCGTTATCGCAGCCTGGGAAACTTCCGGGAGTCCAACGACATCTTTATTGAGGTGGCCACGGATTTGGCTGGTCGGGCCCTCACAACGGCGTTGGAGATGGCCGGTCTTCGCCCCGAAGATGTGGACTATGTGATGTTCACCTCGGTGACGGGTATTTCGGCGCCATCCATTGATGCCATCCTGGTCTCCCAGTTGGGGTTGCGGCCCGACGTCAAGCGCATGCCCTCTTACGGGTTGGGCTGTGTCGCGGGGGCAGCAGGTCTTGCCCGGGTTAACGACTATTTAATTGGCCACCCCAATGAGGTGGGGGTGCTGCTGTCGGTCGAACTGTGTTCGTTGACCTTGCAGCGGGACGATGCGAGTATGGCGAACTTCGTCGCCACCGGACTTTTTGGTGATGGTGCCGCTGCCGTCGTGATGGTGGGCGACAACCGCAGCGAGACTGGCCCTGCCATTCGGGACACCAGCAGCTTCTTCTACCCTGACAGCCACAACATCATCGGCTTCAATGTGGGCGGCACAGGCTTCGAGATTGTTCTCACAGCCGGGGTGGCCGACGTTATCTCCCAACACTTTCCCGGTAATGCGGAAGGTTTCCTCGGTCGTAACGGTCTTAGCGTCGGGGATATTGGTGCGTGGTTCGCCCATCCCGGTGGCCCACGGGTATTGGAAGCCTTCGCGCGATCGCTGGGCCTGGCGGATAGTGCTCTGCACCTGAGCTACGG
>DASYMY010000652.1:0-6958 GCA_036008825.1 Glaciihabitans sp. | reverse complement strand
CATGCTGATGGTTATCACGATGACCGCCGGTACCGGCTTGATCATGTGGTTCGGTGAGCTCATCACCGAGCGCGGCATCGGCAACGGAATGTCGCTGCTGATCTTCACCTCGATTGCCGCTCAGTTCCCCGGCGCACTCTTGGCCATCCAGCAGTCACGTGGCATCGAAATCCTCATCATGGTGATCGCCGTCGGAATCGTGATCATGGCGGCGGTCGTGTTCGTTGAACAGTCACAGCGGCGAATCCCCGTGCAGTACGCCAAACGAATGGTGGGACGTCGCACTTACGGCGGCAACAACACCTACATTCCGATCAAGGTCAACATGGCCGGTGTTGTGCCCGTCATCTTCGCCTCGTCGCTGCTGTACCTGCCTGCTCTGATCGCTCAGTTCAACCAGCCAGCAGCGGGGGAGACCCCCGCCGCTTGGGTGACCTGGATCACCAACAACCTTGTCTCCGGTGACAACCCGCTGTACATGCTGATGTACTTCCTGCTCATCGTTGGGTTCACCTACTTCTACGTCGCCATTACCTTCAACCCTGAAGAAGTGGCTGACAACATGAAGAAGTACGGCGGGTTCATCCCCGGCATTCGTGCCGGTCGCCCCACCGCCGAATACCTCGACTACGTTCTGACCCGTGTAACGCTGCCCGGTTCGCTCTACCTCGGTCTGATCGCTCTCATTCCGCTCATCGCGCTGTCGACTGTCGGCGCCAACCAGAACTTCCCGTTCGGTGGCGCCAGCATCCTCATCATCGTTGGTGTCGGACTTGAGACGGTCAAGCAGATCGATTCCCAGCTGCAGCAGCGGCACTACGAGGGCCTCCTGCGTTGAGCGGAACCCAGATACGGCAGGCAAAGTTGAGCAGTACACCTGAAGGAACCAGTCACCGTCTTCTGATCATCGGGCCCCCCGGGGCAGGTAAAGGAACGCAGGCTGTGCTGTTGGCTGAGGCCTACAACATTCCGGCAATCTCCACCGGTGACATTTTCCGCAGCAATGTGCGCGATGAGACCGAACTGGGTTTGGTTGCCAAAAGTTACATTGACGCCGGTGACGTTGTTCCGGACAGCCTGACGAACGCGCTCATTCGCGACCGTCTCGCTGAAGAGGATGCACAGAACGGCTTTTTGCTCGATGGGTACCCGCGCACCGTGCAGCAGGTGGAAGAACTCGACGCGTTTCTCGCCGAGAACAACCACCCGCTCGACGCGGTGATTGAACTCGTCGCCGACCCCGAAGTTGTTGTTGCCCGTCTTGCCAAGCGCGCCAGCGAACAGGGCCGCAGCGACGACACCGACGAGGTCGTGCGCCACCGCCTGAGCGTGTACCGCGAACAGACCGAACCGCTCATCGAGATCTACGGTTCCCGTGGACTGCTCGTGAAGGTTGACGGCATCGGTTCGGTAGAGGAAGTCACCGCGCGGATCACCGAAGCGCTGGCGGATCGCGGAATCTAGTGGCCGCTCGCGGGATGTACAAAACTCCCGAGGAACTGCGCCTGATGGTCGAACCTGGCCTGATCACGGCAGCAGCCCTCGACGCCGTGCGTGAGGCAATCGCGCCCGGTGTCACAACGCTGGAGTTGGATGCACTCGCGGAGAGTGTCATCCGCTCTCGTGGTGCTGTTCCGAACTTCGCCAAGGAACCCGGATACTCGCACACCATTTGTGCGTCGGTGAATGCGGCCGTTGTGCACGGTGTGCCCAACACCCGTCCGTTGGTTGCCGGCGATCTTGTCTCCATTGACTGTGGCGCCGAGATTGGTGGCTTCAATGGCGACTCCGCGTTCACTGTTGTTGTGCCAGACGCCACCCGCACGGCGTTGGTTGCACAGCGTCAGAAATTAGCGGATGACACCGAGCACTCGCTCTGGGCCGGCATCGCCGCTCTGGCGTCGGCGTCGCACGTCAACGAGATCGGGCCAGCCGTTGAGGACGCCATCGATTCGGCTGCGGCACCGGGTGCGCCGTACGGCATCATTGAGGACTTCACCGGTCACGGCATTGGGCGTTCGATGCACGAGGAGCCTCCCGTGTTCAACTACCGGGTGCGCGGTCGTGGGGCGAAGGTCAAGCCGGGGCTCGTTCTTGCCATTGAGCCAATGGTGACCCTCGGCACCATTGAAACTCACACACTGGCCGACGACTGGACCATTGAAACCAACGATGGAACGGATGCCGCTCACTGGGAGCATTCCGTTGCCGTACACGCTGGCGGTATCTGGGTTCTCACCGCCCACGATGGTGGGGCAAGCAAACTGGCTCCTTTCGGAATCGTTCCCGTTCCTATCCCGTAATTTATCGAGCGACTGCCACGCCGCCGTACCTGTTCGCCAACAAAGGCGGAGCGAAGTATAGAACGGGCTTGGCGAAATGGTCGTTAATGACCTAAGCTTGATCTTTGGTGTTTCATCTGTGTTTCCGCATGCCTAAGGGTGTAAAGAAACGCTGGGACACGTCCAACGCACGACCAGCAAACTAACTTTTAGCGACGAAGAGGCAATGGCCAAAAAAGACGGTGTCATCGAGATTGAAGGCGCAGTAGTTGAAGCGCTGCCCAACGCAATGTTCCGCGTTGAGCTGAGCAACGGCCACAAAGTGCTTGCCCACATTTCGGGCAAGATGCGTCAGCACTACATCCGCATCCTCCCTGAGGACCGCGTGATCGTAGAACTGAGCCCCTACGACCTGACCCGTGGCCGGATCGTCTACCGCTACAAGTAACTCCCTCACGGGTGTAGCTGGAAAGTAACGGCCTGCGGCATCCCGCGGGCACGAAGACAGCGAAAACAAGGAACCACAATGAAGGTCAACCCCAGCGTCAAGAAGATCTGTGACAAGTGCAAGGTCATCCGTCGCCACGGCAACGTGATGGTCATCTGCGAAAACCCGCGCCACAAACAGCGCCAGGGCTAAGCAGCACCGCTTCACAGTTCTAACTCAATAGTTTTATAGCAACGCCAGATCCTGTTGCCCCGCTTGCGGGGGGAGAGGGGACACCCGTGGTTGGAGGCCACGGCACAGGCGCTGCTACAGACCTCCACCCACTCACAGGAGAAGCCACAATGGCACGTCTAGCAGGCGTTGACATTCCGCGCGATAAGCGCGTGGAAGTTGCACTGACTTACATTTACGGTGTTGGCCGTACGAGCGCCCTCAAAACGCTCGCCGACACTGACATCAGCGGAGAGATCCGTGTCAAGGATCTAACCGATGACCAGCTCATCGCACTTCGTGACTACATCGAAGTCAACTTCAAGGTAGAAGGTGACCTTCGTCGTGAGGTCGCAGCCGACATTCGCCGCAAGGTCGAAATCGGAAGCTACCAGGGTATCCGCCACCGTCGCGGACTGCCCGTTCACGGACAGCGCACCAAGACCAACGCTCGTACCCGCAAGGGCCCGAAGCGCACCGTCGCCGGCAAGAAGAAGGCCCGATAGCGAGCACTGCTCGTATCGCCATACACGTTTTAGGAGAACATCATGGCAGCACCAAAATCGGCCGCTCGTAAGCCGCGTCGTAAAGAGAAGAAGAACGTTGCACTGGGCCAGGCTCACATCAAGTCCACGTTCAACAACACCATCGTCACCATCACCGACCCCACTGGGGCTGTACTGAGCTGGGCATCGTCCGGAACGGTTGGCTTCAAGGGTTCGCGTAAGTCGACCCCCTTTGCCGCCCAGCTGTCCGCGGAGTCCGCGGCACGCCAGGCGCAGGAGCACGGCGTCAAGAAGGTTGACGTTTTTGTCAAGGGACCCGGATCAGGCCGCGAGACCGCGATCCGTTCACTTCAGGCTGCTGGCCTCGAGGTTGGCGTCATCAGCGACGTCACCCCGCAGGCACACAACGGTTGCCGCCCCCCGAAGCGTCGTCGCGTCTAACCCGTAACCCGGGTTAGGTCGACCTCGGTCGAGACGTTCGCCGGAGGCGCGCGCATCGAGACATCCGCTCTCATATTTGAGGGTGAGATGGCCTCGATTCGCCGCCTTCGGCATCACTCGTTCCGCGTGGGACCAACACGTTCAGCAATTCCTTACAACTCAAAAACAAACGACGGGTTCGCCGCCCGTCGAGCCCAAGTGTCATATAGCGGACACTTTGCCGAAAGGAACAACCAGTGCTCATTGCACAGCGCCCCACTCTTGCCGAAGAGAACATTTCCGAGTTCCGTTCACGCTTTGTGATCGAGCCGCTCGAACCTGGCTTCGGATACACCCTTGGTAACTCGCTTCGCCGTACCCTGCTGTCGTCCATCCCCGGCGCTGCTGTCACCAGCATCCGCATTGATGGCGTTCTGCACGAGTTCAGCACCGTTCCCGGTGTGAAGGAAGACGTCACCGAGGTCATCCTGAACATCAAGAACCTTGTTGTCTCCAGCGAGCACGACGAGCCCATCACCGCCTACCTGCGCAAGCAGGGTGCAGGAGAGGTCACAGCTGCTGACATTTCCGCTCCGGCCGGTGTTGAGATCCACAACCCCGAGCTTGTTATCGCAACGCTCAACGACAAAGCGAAGTTCGAGCTCGAACTGACCATCGAGCGTGGCCGTGGCTACGTTTCGGCGACTCAGAACCGTAGCGAGTTCAGCGAAGCCGGCCAGATTCCGGTCGACTCGATTTACTCGCCCGTGCTCAAGGTCACCTACCGCGTCGAGGCAACTCGTGCCGGTGAGCGCACCGACTTCGACCGCCTGGTCGTGGACGTTGAGACCAAGTCCGCAATCAGCCCCCGCGACGCCATCGCCTCAGCCGGTCGTACCCTGACCGAGCTGTTCGGTCTGGCCCGCGAGCTGAACACCGCAGCTGAGGGAATCGAGATTGGCCCGGCTCCCGTCGATGCCGTTCTCTCGAGCGAACTCAGCATGCCGATCGAAGACCTCGACCTTTCCGTGCGCAGCTACAACTGCCTCAAGCGTGAAGGTATCAATACCGTGAGTGAACTCGTCGCCCTGTCGGAGACGCAGCTCATGAACATCCGTAACTTCGGACAGAAGTCTGTCGATGAAGTCAAGGACAAGCTGGTCGAAATGGGCCTGTCGCTCAAGGACACCGTTCCTGGGTTCGATGGCGCGCACTTCTACGGCGGATACGACGACGAAGAGACCGTCACCAACTAATCGTCGTCTCGACACATTCTGGTCGTCCTCGACACACAGGCGACTTCCTAACACTGGAGATATGAAATGGCTGCACCAACTAAGGGACCCCGCCTCGGCGGAGGGCCGGCGCATGAGCGCCTTATGCTCGCGAACCTCGCGGCTGCCCTGTTCACCCACAAAAGCATCAAAACCACCGAGACCCGTGCCAAGCGCCTGCGTCCCGTTGCCGAGAAGCTCGTAACCTTCGCCAAGAAGGGCGACCTTCACTCGCGTCGTCGCGTTCTCGCGACCATCACCGACAAGTCGGTTGTGCACGAACTCTTCACCGAGATCGCGCCTTTGGTCGAGCTGCGCGAGGGTGGCTACACCCGCATCACGAAGTTGGGCTTCCGCAAGGGAGACAACGCTTCGATGGTTCAGATGGAACTCGTTCTCGAGCCCGTCAACCCCAAGCCGAAGAGCGCCAAGAAGCAGGCCGCTGCTTCAGCTGCTGCTGGCACCACCGCCGAAGAGGCTCCCGTCGAGGAAGAGGTCGTAGAGACCCCCGCCGACGAGACCACTGAGGCATCCGCTGAGGAGACCCCGGCCGAGGCCGAGACCACCGAAGCTAAGTAGTTTCGACGCAGAGTCACTCTGCGTCACCCGCACCACCAAACGGCCCCGTCTTCGGACGGGGCCGTTTTGCGTTGGCTGTAGCGCAGAAGCGACACCCGTCGTAGGTTGGGGTGATGGCAGCGGAGGCAACAACCATTACGGTCGGCGGGGCTGAGGGGCGAGACATCCGCATCTCTAGTCCGTCTCGAGTTTTATGGCCGGAAGTCGGTATTACCAAGCTGGATCTCGCCAACTATCTTGTTGCCGTTGGCGACGCGTTTGTTGAGGCCAATGGGGACCGGCCGGTGTCGCTGCAGAGGTTTCCGAAGGACGTCACGGGGGAGCAGTTCTTTTCGAAGAATCCGCCACGCGGCGTTCCGGACTTTGTGCGGACGGTCGAGGTGACCTTCCCTAGCGGGCGCACGCACCCTCAATTGGTGATTGACGAGATCGCGGCGGCCGTCTGGATGGTGCAGATGAACACCGTGGTGTTTCATCCGTGGCCGTCGCTGAGTGCAAACACCAACAATCCCGATCAGATTCGGGTCGACCTGGACCCCCAGGAGGGAACCGACTTCCACGACGCTATCGCCGTCGCGCACACCCTGCGGGAGGTGCTGATCGAGGCAAAGCTCACGCCGTTTATCAAAACCAGTGGCAACCGGGGACTGCACGTTTTCGCACCCATCACCCCCGATCACGAATTTCTTGATGTGCGTCACGCCGTGATCGCGGCCGCCCGCGAAGTTGAACGGCGGATGCCAGACGCTGCGACCACCTCGTGGTGGAAAGAAGAGCGTGGCAAGAAGATCTTTCTCGACTACAACCAGGCTGCCCGGGATCGCACCACCGCCGGTGCGTATAGCCCGCGGCCGCTGGCCCATGCTCCGGTGTCGTGCCCGCTGGGCTGGGATGAGCTGGACGGAGCCGACCCGCATAACTACACGGTGTTGACCGTGCCGGAGCGGTTGCAGAAGGTGGGGGATCCCTGGGCGGGGATGGCCTCACACGCGGCCCCGCTGACCACTCTGCTTGAGTGGTGGGAGAAGGACCTGGGCAATGGACTGGGGGAGCTGCCGTTTCCGCCGGACTACCCGAAGATGCCGGGTGAGCCGCCGCGGGTTCAACCTAGCAAGGCGCGCTCACCCGGCTAAGCGTTAGTCCTTTGGAGCGGGAGAGATCAGACGTTCGAGGTAGCCGGCAAAGCGCAGCAGGTCCTCTTCGTCCCCGGAGTTCAGCTCATCCCGCAGCAGGATGGTG
>DASYMY010000651.1:0-9871 GCA_036008825.1 Glaciihabitans sp. | reverse complement strand
CGATAGTGAGATTGTAAGTGCGAACCCTGCCAGCGTAACGATCGACAGAAGCTACGATGGCCGACGTATACCTCACGGCGTCAAGCCGACTACCAACCTCCAGATCGGTAGCATTGACCCAGCTTTGCGTACTTACATTCCAAAATAGGTGATGTGCGGTAGTGACTATACTTCTTATGCCATCCGGTGTCGAAATCCCCACGCTAACGAAATCGGTATCCGCATCAGATACATGAAGTTCCGTGACAACATTTCGTTGAACCGCAAGACTGCCAGGCTCCCTATTGACAACATAGTCACCTACTTCAACCTCCGAGATTACCTTTCTCGTACCGTCCGCCAACAGCACCGGAGTATCCGCAGTGAAGCTGTTGCAGCCCATACTCGCGGCGCGCCCACCCTTTCCAGCAGCCGCAGCTCCTATCAGAACCCAAGGAATAGCTTCAAAAGCACCCTTACCGATTGCAGCTATTCCGGCCTGCTTCTCACATGCGGAATAATTGTCGATACAGTAAGTGGCCGCAATATATCTAGCGCCTTCAATATCTGCACCCTTAGTTTTAATAAGGTAGCTGTATGCCGCATCGCAACCGCCTCGACCGAAGCAGAGATCAATCCATTCACCGCCATTAGTCGTCACCCACCATTTTGGCGCCCACCACGATGCCCCAGTATTAGACAAAACAGACTCGAGGATGTACTGAAGTTCAGTTCGAGTTGACGCGCGCGGCGAATGGCTATCGACCCACTTGGCAGTGTCGTCAGCCTTTCCTTTTGAGCCAGTAGTTACGGGTGTACTCCACTTCTTACCATCACCGGGATTAGCTCCATAGCCACCATTGCGGCACGCGAGGTCGCAGGAACCAGATTCGGGCATGACAAGCGGTTCCAAGCCACTGGGGTCACTGAAGGTGATTGGATTATTATTACTGTAGGAGTATCCCTGCATCTGCTGTGGACTGGTCGGGTTCATCACCGGATCAACCGATATGAACCTACCGAGCGAGGAGTCGTAGTGTCTGGCCCCGATATGGGTGAGGCCCGCGGCTTTGTCGATGGTGCCGCCAACGAAGCCCTTCTCCCCTGGGAAATCAACCTCCGGGCCGCGCAGATCGCCGAAGGGGGTTTGCCGACGGTGCTGAACGGCCAGGTTCGCCGAGTTTATCGCAATCTGCTGTGTGCTCTGATGATCGGCGGCTAGCCAGGTCAACTTGGTGGGAGTCCGCATCGCAACGGTCGTTCCGCTGTGCGAGTAGTACCGCGCCGCGGTGACTGTGTTAGTTGTCTTGCCGAGTCGGAGTTCCTGCATCCCGAGGTACAGGGTTGTCCCGGCAGAATCGCGCCGGATGAGGCGGTCACCGTTCGCGTCGTAGAGGTAGTTGGTGATCTCGGCCCCGTCGACGACCTTCTCCAGCCGGTCTTCGAAGTCCCACTCGAGCGCCTGCGGGCCGGCGTTGCCTGGCCGGCTCTTGGTGTTGCCTGCCGCATCGTAGTCGTACTGCTGGATCGTCGCGTTCCCAGTCGGGTCGACGGAGGTGACCGAGGTCAAGGTGTGGGGTTTGGTGTTAACGGCCGGTTGCGGGTAGGTGTATGTCCGGGTGGTATTGCCCGTTGCAGTGTGTTGTGTTTCGACCGTTCGATTGCCAATCTTGTCGTAAGCGAACGACTGCCAATACGGTGCCGGACCTGCCAGTGCCAATGTGTTGGGATTCGCCGAACAGTTTCCGGGCGGCGTCCATGCTTCGGTGAGGCGCTGTAAATAGTCATAGCGGAAGCACTGTGTATCCGCGACCACTTGCCCCTGTGGCGTGTCCGCGATCGAGGTGATATTTCCCGCCGGGTCGTAGTTGTAGTGAACATCGGCTTGCATCGGTTGCGGCAATTCGGCGTCGACGATCGAGCGATCGAGCCGCCGAGTGTAGGTGTCGTAGTAGAACGACAGCCAAGCGCGTTGACCGCCGTCACCGAGATGGACACGTTGTGTTTCGCCGTACCGGGTGTACTCGGTCTGAGTGACGTAGTCGGCGGTTCCTTCTCCCTCCAGACCACCGTTCGTGGCGAGCGGATTGCCCAGATCATCGTAGGTATGGAGCATGCTCTCAACAGACATTCCACCTGCGGCGGGATAACTCTCGCCACTCACGCTGCCGTCGACGTTGTAGGTCGTGTACGACTCATACGTACCGGCCAACGCCCCCTCGACCTGAGGTATGACCACCGCCTGGATACCCGGCTGGTAAAGAGGGCTGTACGCTGTGACCTTGCTGGTATACGCAGCCGCACCTACCCAGCGGGTAGCCGACGCTGGCTGGCCTTTGCCGCGGAATGCTGTGTCGTAAGTCCATTCCGCGAGCTTGGTACCGCCGACAGTATCCTTGTATAGAGCGGTGCGGCGGCCGAGAACGTCGTAACCCGATGCGAGCGTGTTTCCACGGGCGTCTGTACTGGAGGTCTGCTGTCCGACCACATCATAGGTGGACGTAGTGGCGCCCTTGTCTGGATCTTCCGCGCGGATTTGCTGGCCGCCGAGGTCGTAGAAGTAGCGCCAGACGCTGCCTGCCGGGTCAGTGATCGTCGCCAGGTTCCCCGCAGACGTGTAGCTGTAGGTTGTCTCGTCGTAGTCAGCAGGCGTTTCGCGGTTGTGATGCTGACGCATGCTCGTGGTCTGACCCCGACCGTTGGTGATCATCGTGGTCGCGACACCGCCTGCGGGCGGGACGGTCGTGACACGGTCTCCGCCGTATCTGGTCGCGGTCGACCATTTTTCGACGCCGCCCGCCTTGTAGACAGATCGGGTCTGGCGTCCCGCGCCGTCGAATTCTGTGAAGGTCAAGCCGGGCACTTCGGTGTCGCTGGCGACCCAGAGATTGGTGTCGATGGCGCTGTCGTTGAAGTAAGGCTGGGTGGTTTTGAAGACCCGGCCTTGCGAGTCGTAGCGAGTGTCGACCAGCAACCGGCCGCCACCAGGAGCTGGCGACTGGACCTGACGTGGCCGATACAAGCTGTCCAGGATCGTATTGGAACTGGTGTAGTTGCCATTGGGCCCGAGCGTGGTGGTGGTGACAACCGTAGGTCCGCTCTTGCGGACGTGGTACTCGAATCGCGCGTTGCCGGTACCTCGTTCGTCACCGCTTCGGAGGTGATTTGCCTGCCACACTTCGCTTTGACGACCAAGGGCGTCGTACGCGATCTCGCTTCGACGAGTGTTGGCGTCAACGGTGACAAGCGGTGTTCCCCAGGCAGGTTCCAGGGTCACTTTGTTCTCATGACCGAGGGCGTTCTTGCTGCTCATCTGAGTGAGCGGGCCGCCGATTTCCGGGGTGTAGGCCGTCGCAATACCACGGTTGAGCGCGTCGGTAACCTCGGTGACCCGGCCGTAGCGGTCGCGTTTGGTCTTGGCCAGCACATAGTAAACCGGCCCGGACGCCGGTCGTTGGTCCAACTGCTCACCAGTTGTGACATTGCCAATCAGGGGTGGAACGCCGAATTCCTGCTGGTCGTATGACGATCGGACGTCTGAAATCGCATGGCCCGGAAACGTCGGCGTTTGTCCACAGTGGACCGCTACGGTTTCGATCCGAGCAGTGAAGGCGATCAGCCAGCGGTCCAGGTTCTTCGCGTAGGTCGTGGTGACACAACGGTCGTCGGCTGCGGTAGCGACGTCGCCGAGGTCATCGAGTTCGATGGGCAGGCCGTCGGTTTCGTACTTGGTGTCGGTTTTGGTGACACGCCAGCCGCCGGACGAAAGAGCGGTGAACGATCGCTGGCTGCCTTGGTGAACCTGATAGGCATTGAAGGGACCGCGAGTGGCGGTGGGGCCCTGCCAGGACGGTTCGGTGATGGTCTTGCCGACAACGGCACCGTTCTCGCCGTTTTTGGTGAGTGTTTCGAAGGCGAACCCGACTAGCCAGTCGTGGTCGGTGTGTGACCCGCCCTCGTCATCAGCGATCGTTGCCGGGCGGGTGCCGTTGTTCGGCAGTTTGTCGCCGTTCATTCCCCGGTAGTACCGGGCCTCGCTGTATCCTGTCGGACCGCTCGGGTCGTCTGGCCCGCCTGCTCGAGTGATGACCCGCCCGAACCCGCGGAATTCACTCCAGGTCTTCTTGTCCTCCGGGGTGAATTCGGAAGTGTCGTAGTGCCACGCCGCACCGTCGGGGTACTCGTAGCTGGTGACCTGTTCTTTTGTAGCCGTGATCTGGTCTGTAGCGGTGATCTGGTCGGATTGCACGACTTGCGCGACAACATACTTGTGGAAGTAGTCGGTACGTTCGGCGTAGTTTTTCTTCGCCCATGTTGCTGGATAGCATCGTTTGGTGTTGTACGCCGGATCGGTGACCGGAGATGCCCCCGCGCAATCGGGTTGAGCATAGGAGATCGAGGTGAGTCCGCCCGACTCGGAAATGATGCCCACGACGCGGTAGCGATTAAGGGGGCCGACGCCGTCATCACTGGTTACCCGGTTGGGGAACTTCTTTCCCTCGAAGCTGACGGGCGGCAGGGTGATGGGAGTGCCGACGTGACCGGTCTGGGTGATGCTTTTGAGCCAGAGCGCGGCTTTCTCACCGCCCTCCGGATCAGGGTACTGCTGATCCAAGTCCCACGAATCGACATCGGCATACTCCGTGCCGCGCCGGACCTGCGTCGTGATCTTCGCCAGTCGTTGGGTAGACCAGAAGGTCGGGCTGTAGTGGTCCTTGCAGGTCGCGGTGTCGCAGAGCTCCGTCAGCGGCACATCGGGCCAGTTGTCCTTGTTCGTGAACGTGCATGGGCTGCCGGGGACGCAGCGGTTCGCTGTGGTGAACAGGACTTTGCCGGTTGCGGGCGCGGGAACGTCGTCGCGGAGGCCGTACTGGATTTCCCGGAGAGTGCTGCTGCGGCTGTAGGACACCGCGGCGTCTTTGAGGTTCTGGCCATAGGAGTTGGTCTCGACGTTGTAGGCGTAGTTCATGCGGTTGCCGTGGCGGTCGATGACCTTGTCCAGGTTCCAGCGGTATCCCTGGCGGCAGGACGAGTCGGCGAAGTTGTTGCTGACCGCGTGGCAGGGTTCGCCGACGTCGTCGCCGTAGACGGGCACTGTCAGCGTCGAGTTCGTCCCTGGGCTGGATCCGAAAAAGTACTGAGTGCCGTCGGGGGTGGTGATCTTCCAGTACTCGCCGTCCCTGGCTCCGTTGCCGGCACCGGTGAGCTGTTCGATCCTGGAGGAGTCATCGTTCTTCGTGCGCCATACGTTTTTGCCGGTGTCGTGGATCAGCTGCCCACCACCACCCGGATAGGAGGCGCTCGCGTTGTCGCTGCGCCAGCAGAGGTCCCCGACCTTGGGCGGAGTGGTACCACCTTCTTTGTCATCACCGCAGGATCCGTAGGTTCGTTCCACGAATCCGGCCGAGAGGTCCCATCCGTCCCCGATCCACGATGCCTGGTTGTTCGTCGCGCTGGTACGTCCATCCACAGTGGACGACGCGTACGACAGCGCGAGATTCGGGGCGAGGTCACCCGGAACAGGTGGCACGCGCAGGGGGTAGGACCAGGTGAAGTCGCCGGTTTGCGTCGACACGTCCCACGTCGCCGATGGGGACAGCGACGTCGCAGTTGCCTTCCCGCCTCCATCGGGTGTGGACGCGCCACCGCCCTGGTTACCTTGCAAGGCCTTTACCGAGGCGTCGTCGAGGCCTCTGGTCGTCATGGTCTGCTGCCGTACCGGCGTGGGGTTCGTCACCGGTAGCAGCACCGATGGCCCGCCCGCGGCGTTGGCCACGGCGGGCATCGTCAGGACACTGACCATGCCTGCGAGCAGGGATACGGTCAACGGCAGCGAAATTTTGCGTCTTGTGCGTCTGCGGGGATGGGTCGGCCGCATGGTTCCTCCAGGCTGGGCGCAACAACGGTCTGCGAGTCCGCCGGCGCTTCGTAGGTGAGGCTGCTGGCGGTAATGGCTGTGGGCTGTTCGGTCAGAACAGTGGCGCAGTCGCGGGTAGATCGGTGAGCAGGTAGCCCAGTAGCCGGTCCACAGTGCCGCCTTCACAGATCGTCGATGTCGAGGTGAACGAGTCAGCGCCCAACAGGCACCGATACAGCGGTTGGCTTTCCTGTTCCGGTGGTGGCTCATCCCAGAGTTGTCCCACTGTCGTGACGATGGTTTTGCCCTCGCACGCGACGTCCGGCGACACGAAGTAATCCATATCGTTCAGGCAACTCATCAACGGACGGGTTCCGGTTTGCGGCACGAGTGGGACGAAACCGTGGGCGCCTTCGAGGTAGTAGCCCGGGAACCCGCCGGAGCCCGTGGTCAGGTGATCGGGAAGAATTGCGGCGTTGTACCTGGCCAGTGGTGCATAAGCAGGGCTGTAACCCAACAGACCTTCACCGATAGCGCCTTCACAGTCGGCTTGCCGTGATTCGAAGTGATCGACAGCTGTTTTACACCGGTAGATGGGGACTGTTGGCAGGTTCGCCGGCGGGGTCGTGTAAACCTGACCGGCCTCTCCGACCTTCGGCTGACCTTCGCAGGAACTGTCCAATGAGGTGAACTCGTCGGTGCCGAATCGACAGGTATAGAGCTTGCGAGTGTTGACCTGCGCTCCGCTGATCAGGATCCCGAACGACTCTTCGAAGTGGTAGCCCTGAGGTACCACCGCGCTGGTCGAGGCGGTGCGACGATCACCCGCCGCGTTGACGTAGCGACCCAACTGGCCCGACACAGCCGCCGGGTAGCTCGCGTTACGCAAGATGACGTCATCCGGTGTCACGCCGAGGCTCGTGTGCACGTCGTCGATGGCGCCGGGGAAGAACTCCGCCGCGGCACCGTTGTACTTCCCCCTGCCGACGGACAAAGCCCCGGTGGCACGCCACAACGTCACTCCGTTGCGGGTACTCGCGAGCTGACCATCGACATAGAGCCTCAACTGACGGCCTGAGTAGTCGTACACCCCAGTGAGGTACGTCCATTGGTTCAGCTCAGGTGGTTGTCTGGACGCGGTGTAGTCAGTGGGCGAGCTGTCCCTGTCCTGTTGCGCCGCCCCGAACACCCAGCGGTCTTTCTCCGGCCGGTACTGCAACGCGAATCCGCTCATACGTCCGCCGTCTTGCGCCACGACGGTGGCGACGTGGTCTCTGGCGGAGAGTTTCGCCCACGTTGAGACCGTGAAGCTGCCGCTCATCAACAACGTGGATCCGAAGCCGGGCACAACCATGTGACCAGTGGTGCCGTTGACCTTGAGGGCTTTGCCGCTGACACCCGGTACAAGTGACGTTCCGCCGGTGAGGGTTCCGCCGTTGTTGCGGAAGCTGTAGTCCTTGGCGGTGCCGTCGTCGAAACGCCAGGTTCCGCCGTCGCGAGGTGGTGCGTCGTCGTAGACCTTGCGGACTTGTCCATCGGACAAGGCGGAGCCGTACGCGCGTACATCGTCGATGGCGCCAGCGAAATACCCGGCGTTGCCCCCGTTCCACCTACCGCGGCCGGTGGAGAACTGGCCGGTGGAACCCCACAGTGTGACACCGACCCTGGCACCTGACAGCTCTCCGTTGACATAAAGTTTGAGTTGCCGTAGCGATGCGTCGTAGACCATCGCAAGGTGGCTGTACTCGTAGATCGAGGCCGGCTGGGTCGACAACAAGATCGTGACGTTGCCTCCAGGGTTGACCTCGTCGGTTGTGGGTACCACGACGGCCCATTTTCCGTAGGATCCGTTGTACTGCAGCTGGAACGCGCTGGTGTTCACTCCGTCTTGAGCGATCATCGTCCGATTCACCGTGTCGGCCTTGGTCAGGTTCACCCAGGCCGCGACGGAGAAACTCTGCGCAGTGTCAACAACCGGTCCGAGGGTGTCGGCGTATCCGGATGCCCCGTCGAACAACACCGCGGGCGCGATCCGGCCGTCGGTCCAGGTAGCTCCACCCTTCATCGTCGCGGTAAGGCCGCGTCCACTGGAATCGCTCGCCGTTGTTCCGGTTCGTTCGTCAAAAGTCCAGTGACCCTTGTCCGCGACGGGCAGCGTCGCCGGACGCGTATCCAAGGCGGGATAGGACTTGTAGAGCGAGAGAATACGTTCCTTGTCGAGCACCCCGGTGTAGATGCGGACATCATCGGCTTTGCCGGGCCAGTACTGTGCCGGGTTCCCGGCCGTCATGGCCCGGCCGATCTGAACACCACCAGACGACGGCCACGGCGTGTTCAAGGTTCCATCTCCCACCCTGCTGCCGTTGACGTACAGCCACGTTTTCTTGGTCTGCTGGTCATAGACCCCGACCAGGTGTGTCCACGTGTTGATCTCCGCGGGCAACGTCGACACGGCGGCCTTGGACACTGGCGCAGCGTCCGTATCGGCCTCAGTCATCTCGAAGGTCCACGCACCGCAGGCATTCGGGTTGTCGGAACTCCCGTCGAAGCAAAAGCTGTTCATCTCGTCAGCCACATGCCCAAGCCGGAACTTGCTGGTATGCGTCCCGTCTTGGCTCAGTGCAGCGAATTTCGAGACGATGTCGCTCTTACGGTCCAGATAGACCCAGGTAGAGACAGTGAAACTTTGGTCCGTGCGTAGGTCGATCCCCGTGGTGGATACCGAGCCGTGGGCTCCGTCGAGCGACACGGCATTGCCAACCCGTCCCGGGGCAAAGCTCGCGCCGGTGTTAAACGTGCCGTTGCGGGTACCGACGGCATCCGCGACGTTGGTGCCACTGGATTCTTCGAACTGCCAGTTGTGGGTCAGTGCCAGATCACGGCCCGAGCTGGTGCGGACCTCGTCGGCGAACAACGGCCTGCTATACACCTTGACGTCGTCTACAGAGGCCGGTGCGTAGCTACCCCAGTTTCCGCTCGTCTTCGCCCTGCCGATGTCGAGTTCGCCAGTAGCGTTCCACCCGCCGTTGAAGGTTGCGGTGGACGACGGGGTGCCGTTAACGAACAGCGTCATCGTCCCGGCGGCCGCGTCGTAGACCGCCGCGAGATGAGTCCACACTCCAATTTGTGCCGAGCCCGGTGACGGCACTGTCACCGTGGACGTGGGTGTCGTGGTGTCCGAACCGGTCATCGTGAAGAGCCAGCGGTCTTCCGCGCTACCGGAATAGCCCAGAGTGAACGCGGCGCCGAAGATACCGTTCTGGCTCACGAGGGCCGCGCTGTTAACCGTTTTGCTCGTAAGCTTGGCCCAGGTGGACACCGAGAAGCTCTTGCTCGTGTCGGTGACCACGGGCGTTCGTACGAAATGGGTGGACCCGTTGAGACTGACGGCAAGATCGGCCGGGTCCGGGTATGTGGTCTGCCCGCTTGCCCATTGCGGAGCTCCGATCAGTGTGCCGTCAATGCCTCGTCCGGAGGCGTCCTTGGCATCACCGTCGAGCGTCCACCACCCTGCGGTCACGTTGTTCTGGGAGACGATGCCCTGGACCTCCGCGGCGGCGAGCACCCTGCTGTACGCGCGGACTTCGTCGATCGAGCCGGACCAGAAGCTCACGTTGGTGCCGTATTTGCCACGGCCGATCGCGAACACGCCGGCCGCGTTCCAGGGTGTCACGGGTGCGGTCACGCTCGCGACCTGCAGGCCGTTGACGAACAACGTCACCGTCTTCGCAGCGGCGTTGTAGACGCCGGTCAGATGCGTCCAGACATTGACCTGGACCGAGTTCGCCGCTGTGGTGGCTTCCGCAGCGAGGGTTCCGTTAGTGAGGTCGGCTTGATGCATGCCGAAGATCCACGCGCCACCCTGCTGTTTCAGGTAGAAGCCGCTGGCGTTGGTGCCGTCCTGGGACAACGCGGTCATGTCGGCGATTTTGTCGGGTTTGACCCACGCCGACACGGCGAAGCTCTGGCTGGTCAGGACTGCCGGTGTTCCCGTGACGGCGAATCCGGTGGTGCCGTTGAAGGTCACCGCGCCAT
>DASYMY010000650.1:0-13771 GCA_036008825.1 Glaciihabitans sp. | reverse complement strand
TGAACGGTACATCTGTTCGCCCTGGTTTGCGGTGGCGAACGCGGGAACGATCGTCAGTGGGATCCTCATTACTGTCGGCGCCATACTGCTGTGGAACCTGTGGCCGAGGAAGCGAAGCGGTCGCATGGCTATGGCTCTGATGGCACTGGGTGGGCTGCTCGTGGTGGCGGTTGGCCTGTTTCCGTGGGACACCCACCCAATCGAGCATGACGTAACTGCCTTCCTGCAGGCGATCTTTCAATGGGCCGCCATGATCGCTCTGCTGGTAGCTGTTCGAGGGTTCGCCCACTGGCGCTCAATCTCTCGACTGACCGCACTATTTCTGGCCATATCCGTTGTGGGATTTGTGATGTTTATCAATGCTCTCAGCGGAGGAACCGCGTTCGGTCTGGGCGTTGGAGCACTGGAGCGAATCGCGTTTGACTCCCTCGTTGTATGGACAGCCATTGTGGGCCTTGTTCTCTTGCGATCGCAGCAGATGATGCGGCCAAACCCGGAAGCGCAGATCCTGCGTTCCGCTGCACCACACTCGCAGTAGGTGCAAGAGTTGACCTGAGAAATGGGATCAAGGAGGCATCGTGCGGGCAGTGATTCTCGGCGGCACCGGCGCTCTCGGCGGCGCCGCTGCCGCACGGCTTGCCGACAGCGGGTGGACCGTTGATGTCACCGGCCGCGATCCCTTATCCATGCCCCACTCCCTAACGAAGATGGGTGTTCGGATTCATGCCATCGACCGCGGCGACACTGACGCCATCGCCCATCTTGTGGGCTCAGGAGTGGATCTTCTCGTCGACCTACTCGCGTTTCGTGCGGCCGATGTGCGAGCGATCTTGCCACTGATGGCATCCGCAACAAGTTCGGTGGTTATTTCAGGACGTGCGGTCTACGTTGATGCGCGCGGCAATCATCTTAACAGTGACCACCCACCTCGTTTTCCGGTGCCCATTCGCGAAGACAACCCCACATTGCCGCCCGCGAACGAGGACATGGACCCGTTCAGCCGCGAGGGGTACGCGCCCTGCAAGGTCGCGGTGGAGCGAACCGCGCTCGACAGCGGGTTGCCGGTGACGGTTATCCGCCCCTCAAAAGTGCACGGACGTTGGGCGCGCAACGCCCGCACCCGGCAATTTGTCGAGGCCATGGACCGCGGCGAAACCCCAATCGAGCTCGCCGAGAATGGTCGATCGGTCGACCACCTGACTGCGGCGTCCAATACTGCAGCCCTCATCGAGGTTGTTTCCGCCTTGCCGGATGCGCGAATTCTCAACAGCGCGGACCCTGATACCCCCACTGCTGCCGAGATCGTTCGCTCCATTGGCGTCCATCTCGGTTGGAACGGAACGATTACCGGAGCGGATGCCACCAACGATCCAGATCAAGGCCACCACCCGTGGCGCACGGCCCACCCCGTGGTTCTAGACACTACGGCGGCGGCACGGCTCGGCTACCTCCCGGTTGGCACCAGTCTCGATCTTCTTGTCGAGGAAATCGACTGGGTCAGGCACACTCCGTCGCGTTAGCTGGCCAGCTCCCATGCGCGCTTCGCCCACTGAATCAGCTCGTCATCAACATCGGCGACCTCACGAAGTTCTATGTGATGCATCCATGTTGACGGCACCGGGTGAGCGACCTTCTTGAACCGAGCGGAGTCCAGCCGCTGAGAAAGCGCCAGCGATACAACCACCGGCACGTCTGAGGTGATGTACTGCTGCGGCGCCCACGCATACGCAAATCCGCGGCGAGCACGAAAAGACACCTGGCTTGTAGTGACCCGAACACTCACTCCGCCCCACGCAACTAACGGACGCGCAAACGCGCGGTAGATTGCCACCGCTTTCGCATCGCGGGCAAAGAACTCCTCCCCCGCTATCGCTTCGTCCATGCCAGTCAATATAAGCGGATGCCTCTTGCCGCGGCACCCGGCTATGTTTACCTCAATAGTTCATGAGCTAGGGAAGGGAATTCACCGTGCTGCGTCGCCTGATGCTCAACTCCCCCGTCAGTCACACCGGCTACTTTATTGCGACAGTCACTGGCGCGGCCTGGGGCGCGATCTGGAGCACCGGCAGAATTGAGCGCCGTAACGGGCTCCTGGTGTTCCGGGGTATGCCCGGATGGACCTTCGGGCGCGGCGGCACCTGTGTTGGGGCCTGCTACTTCACCAATCAGAACGCGTCGACGGATGTTCTGGAACACGAAGCCGTCCACAAAGTGCAGTGGCAAAAGTACGGAATGCTGTTCCCGGCGATGTATCTGAAAGCGGGACGGGACCCGATGAAGAACCGGTTCGAAATCGAGGCAGGCCTTGAACAAGGCGGCTACCTGCGGCGCGCGAGCGGCCGCAGGACCACTACCCCTTAGTTATTGCGGCCGAACAGATCGCCGAGGTTACCAAGACCGGGAATCTCGAAGTTCGACCCAAACTCGGATGCCTGCTCACCGAGTCCCGACGTGTACTCGGAGGCCTGCTCGCCCAGCCCCGAGGCGTACTCCCCTGCGCCTTCCGAGAGACCGCCAAAGTCTGTGGCAAAGCTTTCGAAGTCAACGCCCATGCCTGCGGCCTGTTCCAGTAGTGGCGCTGCCACGCTGCTGAGCACTGCACCACCGGCAACAGCGGCCAAGAGCCCACCGGCTGCTCCGATACCAACTCCCGCAACCGCGCCAGCTCCGGCCATAGCCGCACCTCGGCCGGTCGACCGGGAGAACAGTTTGCTGAGGAACCCGGGGTGTGTTGCTTCGCCGCGGGTGGCGGAGCGAGCTAGGTCATCCGCGCTCGACGAGGCTGGCTGGTCACCAACCGGAAGCTCTTCGCGCAGCTGCGCTTCGACCTGCTGACGCTGGGCTGGGGTCAGACGCGCAAAGGCATCACGGTGAACTTGCTCAAGCTGCTCAGGGTGTGCTGTCTTCAACAAGTATTCGTAGCGAGCGATTGCCGCGCGGTCCTCAGGCGCAACTGCTGGAGAGGCGACGCCTGAATTCGTCGGGGCGGCTGCACGACGGCTAGCGTCAGGGTTCTGCGTGGTGCTGTCGCCGGTTACCTTGTCCGCAACAGTGCGCACCACGTCTCGCCAGTCACCTTTTCCGGATCCGGTCGACGAACCTTGCCCGTTTTTATCGAGAGCCTTAGAAGCCATGTTCAGAATGCGCTGGAAATTGCTCACAGTAGGACCTTCCCGATTGAGTAGTTGATTCAGTGTGCCCGACCAATCCTGTGGAGAAGCTCCCAAGCCGAACCCTTCATATAGTCCCTTCTGCCAACAAAACGATTAGGGGCACTCGATATCGCAAACGATAAATTGAGCTGATGAGATCCACTGACGAGACCCTGCTCAAAGCGCGAAGTCAGCTCGGCGCAGTGAATGCGCGCATTGACAACCACGTCCTGAATCGATCCCCTATGCGGGAAGCCCGTGAAGTTGTTGCTCAATTTCCGGATGCGGATAAAGAGATAGTGGAGCGTGAGCTCGCTTCACAGCAATTGCCCGGGCTCGCGGCTCAGGGCAAAGCACTGCTGTTTGGCCTCACCTCGCTTGCTCGACTAAACCGCAAGAGACTCAAGCTAGAGAAAAGGATCGCCACATTGGAAACCTCCGACCGTCGCTAGACCTTCTCCCTCTGCCCTCAATTCATTCGTCAACTAGTATTGACGAATGGAGGCCGAGACGTTGAAAACACTTGTTGGATCGATGGACGGCAAGGGGCCAGCAGAATCGCTACAAATCATCGCAGCGCTTCAGCGCGAGGTGGCGCGCAGCGAGGCGGGGCTTGTTCGTAGCGCTCGCCAGGCCGGACTGTCATGGGAAGCCATAGCCCAGAGCCTCGGCGTGACCAAGCAGGCGGTCCACCGCAAATACGGCAAGCAATAACTCACAAGACACGCGTCAACAATTGTTGACTTCTTTCAGATCTGTCAGCTAGTGTTGACACACCGAATCGTCAATGATTGTTGACGATTCATATCTTGTCGAGTGTTGCTGATGCATGAGGAGTGGCCGGTTCTGATGAAAGCACAATGGCGCGGGGACCCTGAACTTGTTCAAGCCGTGGAGGGCGTGCTCCAACCGTCGGGCGCAGCGGCCGTCGCGGTCATAACCTCACAACGGGAGTTAGTTGCAACCGCGGGCGCTGATGGCAACTCCACCTTCGAGATTGGGTCAATCTCAAAAACGCTGACTGGGATGTTGTATCGAGATGCGGTGGAACGCGGCCTCGTCAACGAGACAGCCGTGCTTAAAGAGCTACTTCCGCTCGACCGCCACGGAGCGATTGGCTCGGTGACGTTGAGCTCACTGGCAACACACCGCTCCGGGCTTCCCGGCTTGCCACCAGGAATGCACCCGCTTCGCCGAAGCCTTGATCTGTGGTTGCGCGGCGAGAACCCCTACGGCGATTCTCTGGCAGACCTCCTGGAACAGACGCGCACTGTACGGATCGGGGCTCATCGGCCCAAATACTCGAACCTCGGCTTTCAGCTACTTGGCCATGCAGTGGCGGGAGCCGTGGGTACCAGCTACGAGCCTCTCGTTCACGAAGTACTGGGTCGCGGGTTCTCGGCGCCTTCGCACATGGAAGATCTGGGGCCATCGGATTTGCCGGGATTCAGTCGATTGGGTCGCCCGACGCAGGCATGGGTGGGTGAAGCTCTTGCACCCGCGGGAGGTGTGCGCGCGAGTATCACCACGATGTCCGAGCTGCTTCGCTCGCTTCTCGACGGGACAGCGCGTGGCATATCCGCTCTTGACCCGGTTGCTGACTTTACAAGCCGGTCGAAGATTGGCGCAGGGTGGATGACCCTCGAAGTGAGGGGTCACACGATAACTTGGCACAACGGAAGCACCGGCGGATTCAGCAGTTGTATCGGTCTGAACCGTGAAGCTGGGGTCGGAGTGGTTGTACTCTCGGCGACACACAAAGCAGTCGACGGGTCGGGGGTCCGGCTGCTTATGGACTTCACCAAGCAGCCATAGCTAACTACCCCTTGTCTGGCGGCCGCAACTTGGGGCAAAGTTACGCCACTGCGTCACGCTGACAGGAGGCCCGTGAGTACTTCACCGAGGGCGAATGTGCTTCGAACGCCGCGGTACAACCATCGTTGGTGGATTGGATTGGGCCCGTTGCTGCTGGTCGCGGTTGCGATGACATGGTTGTTTGTCACTGGTGCGCTGTCCGCAATTGGCTGGATCGCGCTGACCCTCCTCCTTGCCCTGGCGTTCGTTCCCGCCATGGCGATGGTGGCTTATATGTTGGACGACGCGCGGCGGGGATACCGGCACACACGAGAGCTCGAAGGTCACCTATTCGCAGTTGTTCCGTGGGTCAGTTCGCTCCTGATTCTTACTGTTGCTCGGCTTCTCACCTTGATAGATGGATCACAATTTGCCGTGGCTGTGAGTGTGCTCGCTACCGCCTCAGTGCCGGGATTATTGTATGGAGCAGCCCTCAACCACCGGAATCGAAACTTGCCCTACCGGCACCCACGAGAAAGCACCTAACTAGTCACCCCGCTTCGAACACCACACGAGATTCCGGAAGCGGTCTCGGCGGCGTACGTCAATCCTCCGTAAACGCCGGATATTCTGGACACCTTGCCGCTCTGAAACAGTGCGGCCCCTAAATCTGAGGAGATCCCATGTCGGTCGGCTTGCTCGCCGTTGTCGATGACATTCTGACCGCTGCCCTCAAGGCCAGCGCGAAAACCGCAGGCGTTGTCATTGACGACGCGGCCGTGACCCCGCAGTACGTTCATGGGCTCACACCAGCCCGCGAACTGCCTGTTGTGTGGCGGATTGCCCTGGGCAGTCTGTTCAACAAATTTGTCATCATCATCCCGCTCGCCCTGCTGCTTTCCGCGTTCGCACCCTGGGTCTTGCCGTTCCTGCTGATCATCGGTGGCACGTTCTTGTGCTTCGAAGGGGCAGAGAAGGTAACCGAATGGTTCGGGGTGCATCACGAGACCAAAGATGACGGTGACCGGGATGAGAAGAAGCTGGTTGCCGGCGCAATTCGCACCGACCTCATCCTCAGCACCGAGATCATGCTGATCTCGCTGGCGAGCCTGGATCCCGATTTTGGTATCTGGATGACACTCGGCGCCCTGGTCGTGATCGGCCTCGCTATGACGATCGCCGTGTACGGCGCGGTTGCGCTACTCGTGAAGATCGACGATGTTGGGCTCCACATGATGGAACGCCCCTCTCGAGGCACACGACGTATGGGCGCGCGCATTGTGAAGTCAATGCCCGCCGTCTTCCGCGCGATCAGCATCATCGGAACGGTCGCCATGCTGTGGGTCGGAGGTCACCTGGTGGTTGAGAACCTGGCCGCTACCTTCTGGCATGGACCTTATGACCTAGTGCACACCGTCTCTCACGCCATCGAGGCTGCCGGCCCCGTTGTCACGTGGCTCGTCGAGACCACAATGTATGCCGTGTTTGGTGTTGTGCTCGGGCTGATCGTGGTCGTGATCGTCACCGGAATCACGCGATTGCTCAAGCGCAACCAGCCGGTCAGCGCAGCGCACTAAGCCTGCTTGGTCTCAGGGCAGCTCATGGAGCTGCCCTGAGACGCTGTGACGACTTACCCCCACCAGGGCTTACTATGGTGGGCCCTACCGGGCTCGAACCGATGACATCCACGGTGTAAACGTGGCGCTCTACCAACTGAGCTAAAGGCCCGCTTCTTCGAACTTTCCGAAGCGACGAATCTATATCTTACACAGGTCTAGACTCACTGAAATGGCCACGGAGTCTGAACGCAAAGCTCGAGCCGAGCATCGTTGGCCCGCTGTAGTTGCCATCCTGGTGGCCCTGACCCTCTACGCACTGCTGCCGAGCAGCTTTTTGCCGGAGCTGCGCTACGCCGTTGTTGCGATTGGCGTGGTCCTTCTGGTCCCGATCATTGCGCTCAACCCGCGACACCTCCACAAACAAACTCCCTGGTCACGAGTGGTATCGCTCGGAATTGTTCTCCTTCTCCTGCTGGCCAACCAGATTGCTTTTGTGCAGCTGATTGTGCAGCTCGTCACCGACACCCGCGCGGACGGACCCGGCCTGCTGATCGCCGCCCTGCAGGTGTGGATCACCAATGTCATCTCTTTCGCCCTGATGTATTGGGAGATTGATCGCGGCGGACCCGTCGCGCGCCGGCACCAAGCTCGCACTGAGATGGCCCCGGCGGACTTTCGTTTTCCTCAGGACGAAGACCACGACGCGATTACCGAGGTTGCGGTGCGCAGCTCCGCAACAAGCGACTGGACCCCCGCCTACCTTGACTACCTCTACTTCTCGCTATCCAACTCGATGGCGTTCAGCCCCACGGACGCTATGCCCCTCTCGCACCGCGCAAAAGCGTTGATGGGGCTCGAATCCTTCGCCGGATTTATCATCCTCGCCCTGGTCATCGCCCGCGCGGTCAGCCTGCTCGGCTAACCCGATCGTTCGGGGCATCAACCGATCGGTTGAGGGTAGATTCATCCGCCTAATGGCTGTCGTCATTGAGAGCGCACCGCCACGATAAGAGCATGACAAAAACGGATGCCGCTGTCAGTGTGCACAATCTGCGGAAAGACTATGGGTCTTTCACCGCTCTCGACGGGGTGAGCTTCGATATTCACCGTGGGGAAACCTTCGCGCTGCTGGGCCCCAACGGTGCGGGCAAAAGCACCACCATCGAGATTCTCGAGGGATACCGGGACCGCACTAGCGGCGATGCCACCGTGCTTGGGGTGGATCCCAGCCACGGCGGCCTGCCCTGGAAAGCACGGCTCGGAATGGTGCTGCAGAGCACCGGCGAAAGCGCCAACGTCACCGTGCGCGAGCAACTCACCCACTTTGCGGGCCTCTACCCCAACCCGCGCGCAGTCGACGAGGTGATCGCCGCGGTGGGGTTGGAGAGCAAAGCAAAAACACAGCTGCGCAAGCTTTCGGGCGGGCAGCGTCGGCGCGTGGATGTGGCGCTCGGCATCATTGGACGCCCCGAACTGCTCTTTTTGGATGAACCCACCACGGGCTTCGACCCCGAAGCGCGCCGGAGTTTTTGGGATCTCATCCGCCTGCTGAAAGACGAAGGCACCACCATTTTGCTGACCACCCACTACCTCGATGAGGCCGCCCAGCTGGGTGACCGGGCCGGGGTGATTGCCGGGGGTCGGCTGCTCGCGCTGGGGCCGGTTGCGGAGATTGGCAGCGCCGAGGCGCGGATTCCCCTCGTGCGCTGGGTCGAGAACGGTATTCCCCGCCAGGTGCGCACTCTCACCCCCGGCCAAACGGTCGCCGAACTGGTGGCGACCGGCGGTGAGCCGCAGGGAATCGAGATCATTCGCCCCAGCCTTGAAGATGTCTACCTCGAACTACTCGCCGAGCACCAAAACGGTGTGGGCGAACTCGCCCCCGCTGCGCCTCTCTCCGATGTACCCGCCACAGACCTAGCCGCAGAGGAACCCGCGCGATGAGCACCCCCACCAGTTCAGTTGCCACCACGAAGGCACCCGCATCACCTTCAGCCGCCGGGCAGTTCAGCCCGGGGCGCACGGTGCGGCTCGGGCTCAGTCGCATCCGCTATGAAGTTCGCTCGTACTTTCGGCAATCCGATTCGGTGTTCTTCACCTTTCTCTTTCCCCTGGTCTTCCTCACCATTTTTTCGGTCGCGTTCAGTGAGACCAGTTTCGGAATAGATGAAAATGGGGCGGATGTCTCCGCAGCGGCGTTCTACCTGCCCGCGATGCTCGCAGCAGGCATTCTGCTCAGCGGGCTCCAGAACATGGCGATTGATATTGCAATGGAGCGCAGCGACGGCACGCTGAAACGACTTGCCGGCACCCCTCTGCCGGTGGTCAGTTATTTCATCGGCAAAATTGGACAGGTGTTTGCCACGGGAATGCTGCAAGCTGGCCTGCTGCTGGTGGTTGCGGCCGTTGTCTTTCAGGTGCCGTTGCCCACCGAACCCAGTGCGTGGCTGACCTTCGCGTGGGTGTTTGTGCTCGGCACAACGACCTCAGCGGTGCTGGGGATTGCGGTCAGTCAGCTGCCGCGCAGTGGCAAGTCGGCCTCTGCGGTAGTGATTCCGATCGCGCTCATTCTGCAGTTCATCTCGGGGGTCTACCTCAACTTCAGCCAGCTGCCGGAGTGGCTACAAAACGTGGCCAGTGTGTTTCCGCTGAAATGGATGGCGCAGGGGATGCGATCCGTCTTTTTACCCGAGAATTTTGAGGTGATGGAGCCCGGCGGCACCTGGGATCTGGCCGGGGTTGCCCTCGTCACCTCACTCTGGTTGGTCATCGGGTTGGTTGTCTGTCGGTTCACCTTCCGCTGGATCCGCAAAGATAGCTAAATGACAACACAACGCTGGTGGGACATTGCGGTGCTGGCCGTCAGCGCGCTGCTGCTGATCCTGGCAGCAACCGACGACATCAGCGCCTCCTCCCGAATTGGTGCGATGGTGTGCGCGGTGGCTTTCGCCGCCACCTGGTTACTTCTACGGGGACGGGCGCAGTCGTCGCCACGGGCATCCGCTCTCATGTTGGTTCTGCTGCTGGTGGTGTGTGGGGTGGGGACCGCGTTTTACCCGTCGTTTGCGTTCACTCAGTGTGTGGCGTTTCCTATCTTCTGGACGACCATTGCCTACACGTGGCCGAAGTGGAGCACCAGGGTCACCGCCGTTGTGGCAACTTTTCCTCTCGCCATTGCGATAGGAATTGGATTTCTTGTCGCCAACGGCACCAGCACCCCCGAGCTGGTGAGCACCAGCCTGACGGTGGGAATCACGCTCGTGTTTTCGCTCGCACTGGGGCTCTGGTTCAGTAGTGTTTACGATTTGGTCGCCGAACGAGACCTGCTGATTGAGAAACTTAACACCGCTCAGGAGCAGGTCGCGGCGCTCAGCCGCGATGCTGGTGTGCTCGACGAACGGGAGCGGTTGGCACGGGAGATCCACGACACCATCGCGCAAGATCTGACCGGTCTGGTGTTGACCGCCCAGCGCGGTCGGCGGGAGCTGCGCTCCGGCAACGCTCCCGGGGCCGCCGCGCAACTGAGCATTCTCGAAGACAATGCCCGCAGCGCCCTGTTAGAGACTCGGGCGCTGGTGGCATCCGGCGTTCCCGTGGGTATTGAAGGGGGCCTGACCACGGCACTCAACCGGCTCGGTGAACGGTTCGAACGCGAAACCGGAATCACCGTCACCGTGCGGGCGCCCCGCACGGCCGAACTGGACCGTGATAGCGAAGTGGTTCTACTGCGCTGCGCGCAGGAGGCGCTGGCGAACGTGCGCAAACACTCCACAGCGACCGCCGCCTCGGTGACGGTGAGCACCACCCATGGCTCCGTTGTTCTGCGTGTGGCCGACAACGGGCGCGGGTTCGATCCGGCGAGCGCACCACACGGCTTTGGCCTGGCCGGAATGCGCGACCGGTTGGCTCTGGCCGGCGGCAGCCTGTCGATTCTCTCCACTCCCGATAAGGGCACGGCGCTGATCGCTTCGCTGCCTGGGCTGAGCACCCTCGCACCCCTATGATCCGGATTGTGGTCGCAGACGATCATCCCGTTGTGCGCAGCGGCATCGTTGCCTTGCTGAGCTCCGTCGACGACATCACCGTGGTGGGCGAAGCGGCCACCGGGCTCGAGGCGGTGACCGTCAGCCTTGAGTTGGAACCCGATCTGGTGCTCATGGATTTGCGGATGCCCGAACTCGACGGGGATGAGGCCACGGCGCGAATCCTTGCGGCGAAGCCTGGCATCCGCGTCATCATTTTGACCACCTACGAATCCGACGCCAATATTCTCACCGCCATCGAAGCGGGAGCGAGCGGATACCTCCTGAAGGCATCGCCGCAGGAAGAAATTCTGGCGGGCGTGCGTTCGGTGGCGCGCGGAGAGGTCGCTCTCGCGCCCTCCATCGCGGCGATGCTGGTCAAGCGGGTGCACACTCCCCCGCTAAGTCTCAGCCCCCGCGAAACTCAGGTGCTGACGCTGGTCGCGGCCGGCCACAGCAATCCCTCTATTGCCGCCGCCCTGTTCATCAGCGAGGCGACCGTCAAAACGCACCTGCTGCACACCTTCGAGAAGCTGGGGGTGCGCGACCGCACTCGCGCGGTCACCAAGGCGATGGAGCTGGGGCTGCTCTAGCGAGCAAGGCTGCCGCGAACTCGGGCCGGGTGCCCTCCGTTCGAGCGCGCTGAATCACGTGCTCGCTCACCCCGAGCTCGGCGAGGGTCTCCGTCAGCGCTGAGACATCCGCCTCGGTCATAATCATGGGGTCCACCGTGGTGCGCACCTGCATCGAGACACCGGCCCTCATCGCGACAGACAAACACTCGAAAGCGGATGCTGCACTGCCCGGCACCCCCGTCACCGCACCGTAGAGGTGGCGGGGCGCTTTGATGTCGAGTCCGATCCAATCGCAGAGCGGAACAACCTCGGCGAAACGGCGCGGGTAAGCGCCGGAGGTGTGCAGGCCCACCGTAAAACCGAGGGCGCGCACCTGCCGCATGGCGTCGGCGAGGCCCGCCTGACGCGTGGGTTCTCCGCCGGAGAACACCACCCCGTCGAGTTTGCCCCGGCGGCGGGCGAGAAAGGCGAGCACTTCCTCCCAGGCAAGAACACCCGGTGTGCGCGGGTCAAGGATCGTGGGGTTGTGACAGTAGGTGCAGGCCAGCGGGCAGCCCTGCAAAAACAGGGTCGCGACCAGCTTGCCTGGCCAGTCGACGGTGGACAGCGGCACCATTCCTGCGATGGCCAGGTCCGCCGCGGAAGCCACGGGCGCGACGCCTGTGCTCACAAGGCGGCGTTCGCCTCGGCGAAGAACTGCCGCTCGTTGTGCTCCCCCTTTTTGCCAATGTTGAACGAGCTGACGGGGCGGAAGTAGCCCATAACTCTTGTCCATACCTCGCACTCTGCGTCGCACTGCTCACAGACGGAGTGCTCGCCAGCGAGGTAGCCGTGGTTGGGGCAGATGGAGAAGGTGGGAGTGACGGTCAGGTAGGGCAAGCGGTGGTTGGCGAAGGAGCGCCGAACCAGTTCGCGGCAGGCATCCGCCGTGGAAATTTTCTCTGACATGTAGAGGTGCAGCACTGTGCCGCCGGTGTACTTCTGTTGAAGTTCGTCTTGCAGATCGAGGGCCTCGAACGGGTCATCGGTGTAGCCCACCGGCAGCTGCGTTGAGTTCGTGTAGTACGGATTTGTGGCGCTGCCGGCCTGCAGAATGTGCGGGAACCGCTTGAGATCTTCCTTCGCAAATCGGTAGGTGGTGCCCTCGGCGGGGGTCGCCTCCAGGTTGTACATGTGGCCGGTGGATTCCTGAAACTCGACCATGCGCGCCCGCACATGATCCAGCAGTCGCACCGCAATGGCGTGCCCCTCCGGCGTGGTGATGGTGTGCAGATCGTTGGTGAGGTTGCGGATCATCTCGTTCACCCCATTCACCCCAATGGTCGTGAAGTGGTTGTCGAGCCCCACCGTCAGATAACGCTTGGTATACGGAAACAGCCCCTCCTCAATCAGGCGCGACACCACCTCCCGCTTGGTTTCGAGCGACTGCTTCGCTAGCTCCAGCAGCTCGTCGAGCGCCCCCAACATTCGGGTTTCATCGCCCGCGTGCAGGTAACCCAGCCGTGCACAGTTGATGGTGACAACACCGAGCGAGCCGGTGAGTTCCGCTGAGCCAAAAAGCCCGTTGCCACGTTTGACCAGCTCCCGCAGATCCAATTGCAGACGACAACACATGGAGCGGATGTCTCCCGGCTCAAGCTCCGAGTTGATGAAGTTCTGAAAGTACGGCAACCCGTACTTTGCGGTCATCCCAAAGAGGCGTTCGGCGTTATCAGAGTTCCAGTCGAAGTCGCGGGTGATGTTGTAGGTGGGGATGGGGAAGGTGAAAACCCGGCCGGAGGCGTCGCCCGCGGTCATTACCTCGATGTAGGCCTGGTTGATGGTGGCCATCTCCGCGGTGAGGTCGCCGTAGGTGAAGTCCTGAACTTCGCCACTAATAATCGGGTTCTGGTACTTGAGGTCGTCGGGGCAGACCCAGTCGAAGGTGAGGTTGGTGAACGGGGTTTGGGTTCCCCAACGCGAGGGCACGTTGAGGTTGTAAATCAGCTCTTGGATGCCCTGCAGAACTTCGCTGTAGCTGAGGTTGTCGATACGGACGAAGGCGGCCATGTAGGTGTCGAAGGAGCTAAACGCTTGAGCGCCCGCCCACTCGTTTTGCATGGTGCCGAGAAAGTTGACGATCTGGCCAATGGCGGAGGAGAAGTGTTTGGGTGGCGCGGCTTCCACCTTGCCGGGCACTCCGTTTAGGCCCTCCTCGAGCAGAGCGCGCAGTGACCAGCCGGCGCAGTAGCCGCTGAGCATGTCGAGGTCGTGAATGTGGAGGTCACCGTTGCGGTGCGCCTGCCCAATCTCTGGGCTGTAAACGTGGTTCAGCCAGTAGTTGGCGATGACCTTGCCCGAAGTGTTAAGCATCAACCCGCCCAGCGAATACCCCTGGTTAGCGTTGGCGTTCACTCGCCAATCTGACCGGTCGAGGTATTCAGCGATGGTCGAGCCTACGTCCACCATGGCGGTGGCAGGGTCGACGGGCAGAGCGGGGGTGGGCGAGGCAGGGGCACTGAGCATGTGGGGTCCTTGTAGTAGGAGCTGAAGTGCCCAACGTATGCCGCAGCAGCACTCCCCAGGCAGGGACCTAAGTCCTCGCTTCGGACGCCCTCGGCGTGTCGCGCCCACAAGATATAGACACCACTGGCGTCGCACCACCCACATCTTGTGGTTGGTGCGGCGCC
>DASYMY010000649.1:0-1585 GCA_036008825.1 Glaciihabitans sp. | reverse complement strand
GCCGTGGAACGCCCAACCCCGGCCACCAGCGCCAGTGTCGCCGTGGTGGTGCCGGGATTGTCGCGGAGCGCGTCGTGGACCTTGGTCTCGGCGGTGGCGGGCGGGGTGTCGCTGGTGTCGGCGGTCGCGGTCGTTACCACGCGTAGCGGGCGGTTGTCGGTGGTGCTGGTTTTCGTTGTGCGGGACATGACGAACTCCATTCGCAAGGAAATCGGTGGGATGGTCATGCCCCGGCCGGGGCTGTCGCCCGCCGGTGCGCATCCGGTGGTTCGGGCTACACCCCTATGGACGCTTCGTCACCGCCTCCATGTCAAGCGATAATCCAAAAAAGACAACCGTCTCTTGTGGACATCACGCTCTGGCGGACAGCGATATCTGTCACTTGTCCGTCGATATGAATTGCTCGCCGAACAGCAACGCGCGCTTGACATTGGCCGCGCACCGAGACCCGGAGGTCAAAGATGACAAACCTGCACACATGGAGCAAGGGTGATCCCAAGCCATATCCATACAGTGGGTGCTGCCGCAGCGCGGCGAGTCCGACCGTGGGAAGAGGCACGTCATGACCTCGGTTTTAGTCCAGAATGGATTGACTCGTTATGTGCGGTTCGCGAGTCGGGGCGGCCCCGGCTGTACCTTGGACCCTGCGGCCGTGCGATTTGGCGAACATCGCCGAGTTGCGTGACTACGCCGGTTGCGCCGTCGCACGTGCATACCGTGCCGCCGCAACAAACGGGGCGCTGGCGATCCACAGTCGAGGGCAGATCGGTCGAGACCGACCCCAACCGCACCGTCATTCGCGAGGCGATGAACACCTCGCCGAACCAGTTACTCGATCCTTAGCCGGGGCGACTGTCCGAAAACCTGTGAGACAGGCCAGTGATCTTGTCGCGGTGTCGAGGTGTTTTTAGTACATCGAGACGTGGATGTGGTCGTAGTGGCAGCCGGTGAGGTTGTTGGGGTTGGGGCAGCCGTAGGCGCTGGATTGGTAGGTGACCCAGGTGGGTTTGTCGGCTGACCAGTATTGGCCTTGCCAGATGAGGTAGCGGACCCCGAGGTCGGGCTGGTGGGCGATGAGCCAGTTCGCGACTCGCCCCCCATCGGTCACAGACGTCTGACTGTGGGGGTTGACCATGATGTCGCAAGCGCGGCCTTGCGGGTGGTCAGAGGTCGGGTTGGCCGGTCGGTGTGCGTAGCAACCGAGACCAGTGCCTGTCATTCCGTTGGTGCGTAGGGCTTGCACGAGGGCAAAGGTGCGTGAGGTGATCCGGCCGCCGCTGGTGGGGTCGGGCATGGTGGCGTGCTCGGGCGGCCAGTCGGTGCGTAGTTGACCGGTCGCGCACGACACCCCGGATACGGCTGCCACGATCGCCTGGGCGGTCTTCTCGTGCTGTCCGTAGGCGTTGGGGGTGCCGGAGCGTTGGACGGTTTGGGCGGCGTTGTTGAGGCTCATCTGCTGCCAGCCGGGGACGGCTTGCAGGTGTTGGTAGAACTGGGTGGCGGCGTAGGTGGGGTCGAGGATCTGGGCGGGGGTGCCCCAGCCTTGGGAGGGGCGTTGCTGGAACAGCCCGATCGAGTCGCGGTC
>DASYMY010000648.1:0-1711 GCA_036008825.1 Glaciihabitans sp. | reverse complement strand
GCGTCAGCGGACTTTGACGATCGACATTCCGGCGCAGCGTGGGTCCATTGTGGATCGTAATGGTGCGAAGATGGCGTTCAGTGTCGAGGTTCGGACGTTGTCGGTGAACTTGGCGAAGTTGCACAAGGATCGGGACGAGTTCGTCGCGAAGAATCCGACGAAGCAGGGTGTGGATTTCGACAGTACGGTCGCGAAGGCGGCGGCGTACATCGCGGGCAAGTTGCCGGATATGTTGACTGAGCAGCAGTTGCTGGATTTGTTCCACAAGGATCAGAAGTTCACGTATTTGGTGAACAATGTGGAGCCGTCGGTGGCGGCGGATATTGTGAAGCAGTTCCCGTGGGTGGGGGTGGAGAAGCGGGCGTTGCGGGAGTACCCGGGTGATTCGGTGGGGGCGAACATCGTGGGTGTCGCGAACTGGCGGATGGATGACCCGGATGTGTCGAAGCACAATTTGCATGGTTTGGTGGGGTTGGAGCTGTCGAGGGACAATGATTTGGCGGGTAGTCCCGGGCGGCGGATGGTGAATACGCAGAACGGGAATGACAATGTCATCATTCCGGGTACGGAACATGATTTGGCGCCTGCGACGCCGGGTTCGGATTTGCAGCTGACGATCGATTCGGATGTGCAGTACGAGTTGCAGCGGCAGTTGGCGGATTATGCGAAGGTGACGAACGCGAAGGGTGCGCAGGCGGTCATCATGGACGCGAAGACCGGTGAGGTCTATGCGTTGGCGAATGACAAGACGTTCAATCCGAATGATCCGGCGACGTTCAAGGATCCTGAGTTGTTGAACAACCGGGCGGTGACGACGCCGTATGAGCCGGGTTCGGTGAACAAGATCGTGACGGCGACGGGGGCGATCGATGATGGGGTGGCGACGCCGGAGTCGACGGTGGCGGTGCCGGGTGAGTTGAAGGTCGCGGACAAGGTGGTGCACGACGCGTGGGTGCACGGGACGCAGGATTTCACGACGGCGGGGATTTTCGCGAAGTCGTCGAATATCGGGACGTTGCTGCTGGCGCAGAGGATCGGTGAGGATCATTACGCTGATCTGTTGAAGCGGTTCGGTTTGGGGCAGCGCACGGGGATGGGTTTGCCGGGTGAGAGCGCGGGGTTTGTGCCGCCGCGTAATCAGTGGTATGCGACGACGTTCGGGAACTTGCCGATCGGTCAGGGTCTGTCGATGACTGTGGTGCAGATGGCCGGGATGTATCAGGCGATCGCGAACGGTGGTGTGCGGGTGGAGCCGCGGGTGGTGAAGGCGAAGGTGAATCCGGATGGGACGGTGGTGCCGGAGCCGGCGCCGAAGTCTGTGCGGGTGGTCAGTGAGCAGACGGCGAAGACTGTGCTGGACATGATGCGGGCTGTCGCGCAGAACGGTAAGGGCTTGAACAAGGGGACTGGCACGAGTGCGGCGCTGGAGGGGTATCAGATCTCCGGCAAGACCGGCACCGGCCAGCAGATCGACCCGGCGACCAACGCCTACTCCGGCACCCTGGAGAACATCACCTTCGCGGGGAGCGTGCCCGCGGACAACCCGCGGTTCGTCGTGGGGATCCGGCTGGACGCGCCGGACAAGAACCTGCCGGACTCGCATTCGGCAGGGCCGTTGTTCCGCACGATGGCGTCCTTTTTGACCCAGCGGTTCCAGATCCCGCTTTCGAGCGCTCCCGCGCCGGTCGTCCCGCTGGTCGTCGAGTAGCGG
>DASYMY010000647.1:0-7016 GCA_036008825.1 Glaciihabitans sp. | reverse complement strand
ACGGGCCCACCACCACAAAGTAAGAAGTCTGTACCGCGAGCGGCTGTGCCGACCAGCTACACCCGAGACTGTGGGGTGTAGCTGGTCGGCACAAATGCGCGAGCCACCAGGCTGCGCAGCGCTGACAGGCTCTGGTCAGATCGGTCGCCGGTGCGCGACTGAATAAGCACGTTGCCGATCGCTGTCGCCTCAACGGGCCCCGCCTGAACGGGCAGCCCTGACCGGTCGGCGATGAGCTGGCACAGCAGAGTGTTCTGTGAACCGCCACCCACAATGTGGATGACGTTGACCTTCTTGCCGGACAGCTCGCTAGCCAACCGGGTCGCCGCCGAGAAGGCTTCGGCCAGCGATTCGAGAATGCTGCGCACCGTTTCCGCCGGCGATTGCGGCGCACGCTGGCCGTGCTCTCTGCACCAATCCGCAATGCGGGCGGGCATGTCGCCCGGGGTGAGAAAGCGCGGGTCGTTCGCGTCAAACACGCTCACCGGGGTGGAGACGTTCGCGGCCGCCTCCAGCAGCCCGGTCAGGGTGAGGGTCGGGTCCGTGCGCTCCCACTGCCGCACCGATTCGCTCAACAGCCAGAGACCCATCACGTTGTGTAGGTAGCGCACCCGCCCGTCAACACCACCCTCGTTGGTGAAGTTGGCCAGGCGACCGGCTTCGCTGAGCTCCGGCTCCTCCAACTCGACCCCCACCAGACCCCAGGTGCCGCAGGAGATGTAGGCGAAATCGTCGGTTGTTGCGGGAACGGCGACGACGGCCGAGGCCGTGTCGTGGGAACCGACCGCGGTGACGCTCACCCTCGGAGTGAATCCCACCTCGTCGGCAACCCGGGGGAGGAGGCCACCAATGCGGGTGCCCGCGCTGATGATCTCGGGGAACAGGTTTCTCGGCAGCTGGAGCGACTCGATGAGCGAGTCATCCCAGGCTCCGGTTGCGATGTTCACCAATCCGGTGGTGGAGGCGTTGGTGGATTCGGCCGCCTGCACCCCGGTCAACCAGTAGTTGATCAGGTCGGGGATGAGCAAAAAGCCGTCGGCCGGCTCAAGGCTGCCAGCGAGCCGGTCGGCGCTCAACTGATAGAGAGTATTAAACGGCAAATGTTGCAGGCCGTTGCTGGCGTACAGCTGGCGCGGGTTCACCAGCCGGTGCGCTTCGGTGACACCGGCCGTGGTGCGGGTATCGCGGTAGTGATACGGCGTCCCCAACATTCGACCGTCGCGCATCAGCGCGTAGTCGACGGCCCAGGAGTCCACCGCGACACTGCTGAGTGCCGGTTCCTCCCGGGCGGCCGACGCTAACCCCACCAGAACGTTGCGGTACAGCTCGAGAATGTTCCAATGCAACCCGTCGATGGTGCGGACGGGGTTATTGGGAAACCGGGCGACCGGGCGGATGCTCAGTTCGTTGTGGGAAACCTGGCCGAGGATAACCCGGCCGCTGGTGGCACCCAGGTCAACGGCCGCAACGCTGGTACTCATCTGAGGAAGGCCGCGGCAACACCCGCATCCACGGGAATGTGCAGACCCGTGGTGTGGCTGAGATCCGAGGTGCAGAGCACAAACACCGCATTGGCGACGTTCTCGGGCAAAACCTCACGCTTGAGCAGGGTGCGCTGGGCATAGTAGGCACCCAGTTCGTCCTCGGGCACACCGTAGACGGCGGCCCGCTTGGCTCCCCATCCGCCAGCGAAGATCCCGGAACCACGTACAACGCCGTCGGGGTTGATGCCGTTGACCTTCACGCCGTGCTCGCCGAGTTCGGCAGCCAGCAGGCGCACCTGGTGCGCTTGGTCAGCTTTGGTGGCGGAGTAGGCAATGTTGTTGGGGCCGGCAAACACCGAGTTCTTTGACGAGATGTAGATGATGTCGCCGCCCAGTTTTTGGTCAATCAACACCTTTGCTGCCGCGCGCGACACGAGGAATGATCCCTTCGCCATCACGTTGTGCTGCAGATCCCAGTCCGCCACCGTGGTCTCCAGGAGCGACTTCGACAGAGACAGGCCAGCGTTGTTGACCACCAGGTCAAGCCCGCCAAAGGCCAGAATCGCGGCATCCACCGCGTCCTGCACCTGCTTCTCATCGGTCACATTCGCCTGCACACCAATGGCAACGTCCGTGGAGCCGAGCTCAGCGGCCGCCGCCTGAGCCTTCGCCAGGTCGAGGTCGGCGATCACAACGCAGGCACCCTCCGCGGTGAGGCGGGTGGCGATGGCTTTACCAATTCCCGAGGCGGCACCCGTGACCAGCGCGATACGCGAGGCCAACGGTTTCGGCTTCGGCAACCGGGCCAGTTTCGCTTCCTCAAGCGCCCAGTATTCGATCCGAAACTTCTCCTCCTCCGAGATGGGGGAGTAGGTCGACAGCGCTTCAGCGCCACGCATCACATTGATGGCGTTGATGTAAAACTCACCGGCCACACGTGCGGTCTGCTTGTTCGCACCGTAGCTGAACATTCCGACACCGGGGATCAGAATGATCGCCGGATCTGCCCCACGCATCGCAGGGGACGACTCGTCGGCGTAGCGCGAGTAGTAGGCCTCATAGTCGGCCCGGTACTGAGCATGCAGTTCGTCCAGTCGCGCGATTGATTCTTCGACGGATGCCTCTGCCGGCAGGTCGAGCACCAGCGGATTCACTTTGGTGCGCAGGAAATGGTCGGGGCAGCTGGTGCCGAGCGCCGCCAACCGGGGGTGGGCTTCGCTGGCGAGGAAGTCGGTGACAACTTCTGCGTCAGTGAAGGAACCAACCTGCGCTTTGTCGGTCGAGGCCAGACCACGTAGGTGAGCTCCGAGAGCGGCGGCTTTGGCCCGCCGCTCCATTTCGGGCAGTGCGCCGTATCCGTCAAGGGTGTCCCCAAACGGCTTGTCGCGGCCGTTGTCCGCAATGAACTTCTCGGCCGTCTCGATGATCCACAGCGAGTTTGATTCGGCTTCGTCGCTGGTGTCACCCCACGCGGTGATTCCGTGACCGCCCAGGATGCAGCCGATGGCGTTCGGGTTCGCCGCTTTGATGGCGGCAATGTCGAGCCCAAGCTGGAAACCGGGACGTCGCCACGGAACCCAAGCCACCTTGCCGTCGAACGCGCGCGCTGTGAGTTCTTCCCCGTCAGCGGCGGTCGCGAAGGCAATACCGGAGTCGGGGTGGAGGTGGTCGACGTGTGCGGCATCCACCAGCCCGTGCATTGCCGTGTCAATAGACGGAGCGGCGCCGCCCTTGCCGTGCAGGGTGTAATCGAACGCGGCAACCATCTCGTCTTCGCGCTCGGCTCCTGGATACACGTTCACCAGCGCCTTCAGGCGGTCAAGGCGGAGCACAGCCAGGCCGGATTCGGTCAGGGTGCCGAGGTCTCCGCCGGAGCCTTTAACCCAGAGCAGCTCAACGGATTCGCCCGTGGCTGGGTCAGTTTCTGTGCCTTTGGCGCTGGTGTTTCCTCCGGCGTAGTTGGTGACCCGCGGGTCCGAACCCAACCGGTTCGACCGGTTGATGAGATCTGTAGCGGTGGAGTTGGTCATGTCCTGTTCCTGGATGTATCAGTCGGGCAGTGGCGAACGGCTAAGTGAAAAACCGGGTGAGGGAAAGAGTTACGCGCCCCAGCTGGCCTGTTGGCCACCGGCGCGTGCGTCAGCGAGCTTCGCCTGGTGGCCGGAGGCAGCGTAGGCGGCCATGGGGTCGCCGGGCAGGCCCCGCTCTTCACGCCAAGCAGCCAAGGGTGCCCGCACGTCGGAGTAAAAGGCGTCCATCAGAATGCCGTTCGCACCCAAAACATCGCCGGCCTTTTGGGCGGTGAGCAGGGCGTCGCGGTCGACGAGAAGAGCGCGAGCGGTCATCTCTTGCACGTTCAGCACGGAGCGGATCTGGCCGGGAATCTTGTCTTCAACGTTGTGGCACTGGTCGAGCATAAAAGCGACCCCACTGTCGGTTCCGTAACCACCTCCACGAATGACCTCGTAGAGGATGCGGAACAACTGGAACGGGTCAGCAGCGCCGACAATGAGGTCGTCGTCGGCGTAGAAGCGGGAGTTGAAGTCGAAGCTGCCCAGTTTTCCCAGACGCAGCAACTGCGCCACGATGAACTCAATGTTGGTGCCGGGTGCGTGGTGGCCGGTGTCGAGGCAGACCAAAGCGCGCTCGCCGAGGGCAAGAACCTGCGCGTAGGAGGTTCCCCAGTCCGGAACGTCCATGTGGTAAAACGCGGGCTCAAAGAACTTGTATTCGAGAACCATTCGCTGGCTCTCACCCAGGGCGGCGTAGATGGTCGCGAGCGAATCGGCGAGCAAATCTTGACGCGTGCGGATGTCCTGCTGGCCCGGGTAGTTCGTACCGTCGGCCAACCAGATCTTCAGGTCGCGTGAACCAGTTTTGCCCATAATCTCGATGCACTCGAGGTGGTGGTCGATGGCCTTTTGGCGGATGCGCGGATCCGTGTGGGTCAGGCTGCCGAACTTGTAGTCGTCATCCTGGAACGTGTTGCTGTTGATGGTGCCAAGGGCAACACCGAGGTCGTTTGCGTAGGAGCTAAGGGCCGCGTAGTCGTCGACCTTGTCCCACGGAATGTGCAGGGCAACGGTCGGGGCGAGGCCGGTGAGTTCGTGCACCTTGGCGGCGTCCGCGATCTTTTCCTCGGGGGTGCGCGGGGTGCCTGGGGTGCTGAACACCTTAAAGCGGGTTCCCGCGTTGCCAAACGCCCAGGAGGGAAGTTCGATTGCCTGCGCCTCGAGGTCAGCGGCGATGTCCGTGAATTGCACCATTGGAATTCTCTTTCGTAAGGGTATTGCCGGGGAGAACCGTCATCCGCCGTGGAGGAAATGAAACGATTCACTTTGAGCATAGCGGGTGTCGCTGGTTGTGACAATCACAAGCGCGCGAGCTGGTTCTCCAGGTTGAAGACCTGCGGCAGGTAGAGGAAGGCTTGATCGGCAGGAACGTCGAGGTCCACAAAATGATCGGCCATGGCCTGCTGCCAGCGACCGTTCACCTCGGTGGCGGCCATACCGTCGAGGCAGCCCTGCAGGTCGTCCGTTTCGAAGTAACCAATGACCAGGCCGTCGTCGCGTAAAAAGATGGAGTAGTTGTGCCAGCCCGTGTTGTGCAGGGCTTGCAGCATGTCCGGCCAGACGGCGGCATGCGCCTCACGATAGGCCTCGATGTGATCGGGTTTGACCTGGAGCTGGAAGCAGTAGCGATTCATACGTTTTCTCTCGTTGCGTGGCGAGGGTGATGGTCTTGGCGGGGTCGAAACAGACGTCAGTGCCAGGCCACCTCCACGATGAGGGATTGAATCGTTTTACTATTGCTTCCTGAACCCTAAGGGTAGAGCTTCGCAAGCGTCAAGAGAGCCGCGGTGTGCAACCAGCGAGCTAGAACACCGACGCGTAGATCTGGCGAATCTGCTCCACCGAGACTTCGCGCGGATTTCCTCCCGTGCACACATCGTCGAAGGCGGCCTGGGCGAGGGCGGGCAGATCGTTTTCTTTCGCACCGATCTCTCGAAGCGTGGTGGGGTTGCCGAGACCCCGCGCAAAGTCGGCGATTGCTAAAACGGTTGCGCCCCGCACGGCGTCGATGGGCATGTCCGCGGCACCCTCCACCCCAAATGCAATCGCAATGTCGCGGAGCTTCTCGCCGGTCTGCGAGGAGTTGAATGCCATCACCGGAGCGAGCAGGATGCCGTTGGCCACACCGTGCGGGGCGTTATAAAACGCCCCCAACGGGTGCGCCATCCCGTGCACAAGCCCCAGCCCAACGTTTGAATAGCCCATACCAGCGACGTATTGGGCGAGGGCCATACGGTCAGCGGCATCCGCATCTCCGTCAACTGAAGCCGGAAGCGCCTCGGCGATGGTCGTGATGGCTTTGAGGTGAAAGAGGTCGGAGAGCTCCCACGCGCCCAGGGTCGTGTAGCCCTCGATGGCGTGGGTGAGGGCGTCGAGCCCGGTTGCCACTTTCAGTTCGCGTGGAGCTGTGGCCATCATCTCCGAGTCAACGATGGCCAGAATAGGAATGTCGTGGGGGTCAACGCAGACAAACTTGCGGGAGCGCTCGACGTCGGTAATGACGTAGTTAATGGTCGTTTCCGAGGCGGTACCGGCGGTGGTGGGCACCGCAATGATGGGGGTGGACGCATTTTTTGTCGCCGCAACCCCTTCAAGGCTGCGCACATCGCTGAACTCGGGGTTCGTGGTGATGATTCCAATGGCTTTGCAGGTGTCTTGGGGCGACCCTCCGCCAACCGCAATAAGAACGTCAGCGGCGGATGTCGCAAACGCGGCGACTCCCCGCTGCACGGCCTCGATCGGCGGGTTCGGCACAACATCGGAGTACACCTCGTAGGCAAACTCGGCTGCGTCAAGCAGATCGGTGACACGAGCGGTCACTCCGCTCTCCAGCAGTACGGCGTCGGTGACCACAAACGCTTTGGTGAAACCACGTGCCGCGATCTCATCCGGTATTACCGCGATGGCTCCGGCGCCGAAGTGTGCTGTCTGGTTCCAGATCATGCGGTGGACCATGGTGGTTGTTACCTACTCTGCTCGGAGAAACCCGCTGCGCTCGGGGCGTGTGAGCTTTATTTTCCTCAGCTGGCAGTGGGGGATTAGGGCCCAAGGTCCCGTGCGGTTGTGGGGTGCCTGGCGCTGGCCTAGGCGAGTGGAGCGTTCAGCTCGCTAAAGTGGTGAATCGATCCACGCTTCGCGGTCGGTTCCCGGCTGCGCAACACGGTGTGGGCGGAGGAACCATGCTCGCTGCAAACATTCGGGACGTTGCCGCTCTAGCGCGCGTGTCCGTTGGCACCGTCTCCAACGTGCTCAACAAGTCCAAAAATGTGTCGCCCGCAACCGAGCAGCGAGTGCTCGACGCCATCGAGTCCCTCGGCTTCGTGCGCAATGACGCAGCTCGCCAGCTTCGGGTGGGACAAAGCCGCACGGTTGGGATGATGGTGCTCGACGTCAGCAACCCGTTCTTCACGGATGTGGCGCGCGGAGTTGAAGACACCCTCGCCGGCGCATCCCGCTCCCT
>DASYMY010000646.1:0-1690 GCA_036008825.1 Glaciihabitans sp. | reverse complement strand
CGGATCCAACAACTCCCCCAGTTCCGCCGCATACGACGCACCCAACGACCACACAACCCCAAACCCAAAGAACGCCGGCACCACCACCAACCGCAGATCATCACGACCCGCCACAAAATCCTCCACCGCCGTCAACACCCCATTACGCGGACCACCCTCCCGCGCCGCCGAACGCGGATACGGCAACCCCCCACCAACCCGCAACCCCGACTCCCCCGGAAAGATCCCACCCACACCATCAGCCACCGGCTGACGCAACCCCTCCGGCACCAACTCCACCGCAAAATAATCATCCCGACGCGCATGCGGCCAACACACATCATGAAACAACAACAACGGCAACTCAGACCCCTCAGCCCGCTCCGCGATCAACCGCAACTCCTCGCTGACCGTGAAGTAATTGTGATCACCATCGATCACCACCGCATCCGGCAACTCAATCACCGGCAACGCCTCAAGACTCGTCTGACGCACCAACTCAAGCTCAGGATGCGACTCCGCCAACGCCACCAACCCAGGCTGCGGCGACGGATCCACCGCCCCCACCCGCGCACCCGACCGCGACGCCCAATCCACCAACACCCGCGTCAAATCACCCGCAAACGCCCCAACCTCCACCACCGACCGCACCCCAGCCACATCCAAACACGGCAACATGATCTCCGACACCTGAGCCAACGACGTCCCCCACCGATCAGGGTCACTCAGATACGGATCAAGATCCAAACGCGCACTAGACATGAGACCCCCCGAGACACCGGGATCCGGATACACGGGCGCTCATGCCTGGAACTTCCGTGAGCGCAGCAGGCCACGGCGATGCAGGATGAGCCGGAAGCCCGCCCACAAGGTCTTGGTCCCGTAGACCACACCGGTCTTGAACTGGACGGATGACATGTCCTCGTAATACCTGCACCGTGCTGGAATCTCCTTGATCGTGAAGCCGAAGTGCGCTGCCTGCATCAGCAGCTCGGAGTCGAAGGTGAAGTCGAGTGAGTTGCGAAGGAAGGGCACGGTGAGCAGCAGGTCACGCGAGTACGCGCGGTAGCCCGTGTGCGCCTCGGAGAGCTTGGTCCCCATGATCCGGTTCTCGATCCCGGTGAGGAAGCGGTTCGCGAGGTACTTCCATCGGGGCATCCCCGCCGCGAGCGCCGCGCCCGGCAGTAGGAGCCGCGACCCGAGGACGAGGTCCGCCTCGCCGGCGAGGATCGGCTCGATCATCTTGGGGACGAGCTCGGACTCGTACTGGCCGTCGGGGTGCAGCATCACGACGACGTCGGCACCGCGCTCCAGCGCCTGCATGTAGCAGGTCTTCTGGTTACCGCCGTAGCCCACCTGGTGCGGGTGCCACACGACGTGAAGCGGCAGCTGACGGGCGAGGCGCACCGTCTCGTCGCTCGAGTTGTCGTCGACGAGGATCACCTCGTCGACGACATCCTTGGGGATGCCGGCGAAGGTCTGCTCGAGCGTCGCCGCCGCCTGCCTGGCGGGCATGACGACCACCACTTTGGGCTTGGCGTCCTCGGGCAGCGCACCCTCCAGGCGCATGGTCTCGGAGTCCTGCGGCATTCTCTTCGTCATCCCTCGTTAGCGGCCAAGGTGGGAGTGCCGGCGGGCGGCAGGCTACAGCACGACATGCGGCGTGACGCCGGCGCCTGGGCTGGGGCGGTGCTCCTCACGGCCCTCACAG
>DASYMY010000645.1:0-1602 GCA_036008825.1 Glaciihabitans sp. | reverse complement strand
CTCCGCACCGGAGCATCGGTGAAGGTGTGCGGCCCCACAAAGGGCAACCGTTTGCAGGCCAACAGCGCCAATAACAAGTGCAGTGACGGCAGCACCGTGAACAACAACTCGAACGTCGACACATACCAGTTGTACATCGCTACCGACCAGTACCAGGCATACAAAGCCACACCGGTCTACCGCTACTACCAAACGGTTGACACGTGGTACGTGCCGGCGGTCTACACCCGCTACAAGGTCTACACCAACGGGCTGGCGCCGGCGCGCATGAAGGCGCGGGTGGAGGTTTGCACCAGCGTGGAGGTCGCGACGCGGCCGAATCTCTGCACCCGGTTCCCGGACGGCAACTACAAGCCCACCGGCCAGGTCCAGGTGAATTCAGTCGCCAGCCGCCTGTCCGCGTTCGGCTATGTCATGGAAAACGCCAGGACCCGCTATGGTGGCGTGCTGCGCGCGCCGATGCGCTTCCTCGGGCCGCAGTACCGCGACACCGCTGGCGTGATGCAGAACAACGCGAGCTCGGAGTGGAACGTCAACAACGGCGTCTTCACGACCGATCCGCTGAATGCCGCGCCGACCTTTGCCCGCAGCGGCCTGATCAACTACCTGAACAAGTTCGGCAGCACCGGCGTCTACAAGAGCTTCGACCCGGTCGGTGAGTTGTATTACGAGGCCCTGCGCTACTTCCAGGGACTTCCGCCGACCGCGGGAGCGGCCAGCGGATTGACGACAGCCATGTACGACAGCTTCCCGGTCTACAACAACGTCGTGAGCGCCACCAGCACCGTGGCCGGCTGGACAGACCCGATCCAGAACGCCTGCCAGCGCAAGAACTTCATCATGGTGATTGGTGACGTCAACACCCACAACGACCGCCAGCTGCCCGGCCACGGCGGCTCGATGGTCACGACCGAAGATCCGGCGCGGGCGGTGGAAACCGTCCCCGGCGGCACCAACACCTTCGACGCGTCGTACTGGACCTCGCTGATCACCGGCTTCGAGACCGCGGGCAACGTCAGCTACAACGATGCCAAGGGCATCGCCCGCAACACGCTGGGCAACCCGAACGTGGTGGCCTCCAACACCACCCTGCAGAGCAAGGGAACCGGCTCTGGCAGCAACTCGGCGTACTACTGGGCAGGCGCGGCCTACTGGGCCAATACCCAGCCGATCCGCAAGGACCTCAAGGCCGGCGAGAGCCTGAAGGAAGTGCGCGTGAAGACCTTCACCATCGACGTCGACGAAAACGGCAACGGCACGATCGACAGCAACGCCGGTCGCGGCATCGCCCCCAGGAACAGCTCCTTCTTCCTCGCCGGCAAGTACGGCTGGTTCAACGACGCCAACCTGGATGGCAGCCCGTTCAAGACCTCGGGCGGTCTGATCAACAACCAGGAATGGGAAGACCCCGACGTGCCGAACACCCCGGACGGATACGTGATCGCGAGCCAGGCGCAGAAGCTGGTGGACGCGATCGAGAAGTTCTTCAAGGCCACGAGCCTGGAAAAAGGTGCCGTCTCCGTGTCGTCACTGAGCTCGCAACGCTTCACGACCCAGGAACCCAACGGCGATCTGTTCGCGCCTCGCTTCGACACCCGCGAC
>DASYMY010000644.1:0-5134 GCA_036008825.1 Glaciihabitans sp. | reverse complement strand
CTCGTCCCGCTCTCTGGCGCTCCGAACGACGACCGGCTCGCTGATGGCGCACGCGAAGGGGAGATTGTGGCGCGCGCCACCACCCTGGCCCGTGATCTTGCAAACACTCCCCCCGGACATCTCACCGCAACAGATATGGCGGATGTCGCTCTGCACGTGGGTGCAGAAGCCGGTGTTGAGGTGGATGTGTTTGAAGAACAACAACTGGTCGATATGGGCTGTGGTGGGCTGTTGGGAGTAAATGCGGCGAGCGCCGAAGAGCCTCGGATGATCCAAATGCAGTACACCCCAGAGCACACCCGGGTGGCGGAGGGCGGTTCGGTGCGCTCTGGTCATCTCGCCCTCGTTGGCAAAGGCATCACCTACGACTCGGGTGGGATTTCGCTCAAACCCGCTGACCTCACCCATCTTGCGATGAAGATGGACATGGCTGGCGCTGGCGCAATCTTGGCGGCCATGTCGGTGCTCAACGAGCTGCACTGCACGACAACGGTCACGGCGTACCTCATGTGTACTGACAACATGCCTTCGGGCTCTGCCACCAAGATGGGTGATGTGTTGACCCTCCGTGGTGGCACAACCGTTGAGGTGAAGAACACAGACGCTGAGGGGCGCCTGGTGATGGCGGACGCGTTGGTTTTGGCGACGGAAGAGTCCCCCGATGCCATCGTTGATGTGGCCACTCTCACCGGGGCTGCCGTCACTGCGTTGGGACCGAAGCGAGCGGCTCTCTTTGGCACCGATGATTCTCTCCTTGCCCAGGTGGTGGCATCCGCTGAAGAAACGGATGAACCGGTGTGGATTCTTCCCCTGGAGCGCGCATACCGGGAACAGCTTGATTCGGATATTGCGGATATCTCTAACCTGGGTGGTCCCCACGCCGGGGCGACAACGGCGGCATTGTTCCTCGCAGAGTTTGTGGACGATATCCCCTGGGCTCACCTCGACATAGCGGGCACGATGAGCACGGACAAAGACGACGGATGGCACACCAAGGGCGCCACCGGGTTCGGAACCCGGTTACTGATTGATCTGGCCAGAAACTTCGTTCCCGTGCATTAGCGCTGCTCACCACCGCGCGCCCCTGCTGCCAGTGAGCAAAAGGTAAGTTAGGGGAATGAGCGACACCAACCTAACCCCCAGCTATGTAGCCGCAGGGCAGCCGTTTGACCGGGACACCAACTACATAGAAGACCGGATCACCCGCGATGGCCGCGATGGCTGGCCGGTTGAGGCTGGCCGTTACCGGCTGGTTGCCGCTCGCGCGTGCCCGTGGGCGAACCGCACCACGATTGTTCGTCGCCTGTTGGGGCTGGAGGGTGTTATCTCCCTCGGGCTTCCCGGTCCCACCCACGACAGAAACAGCTGGACGTTCGATCTGGACCCCAACGGTGTTGACCCGGTCCTGGGCATCGAACGCATCCAGCAGGCCTACTTCGCGCGATTCCCTGACTACCCGCGCGGAATCACCGTTCCGGCCATAGTTGATATCCCGACCGGCGCTGTTGTCACCAACAACTACCCACAGATCACCCTTGACCTCGAATCGGAGTGGGGGCAGTACCACCGTGACGGTGCCCCCGACCTCTACCCAGAAGCGCTCCGCAGCGAAATTGATGAGGTTGCAGAACTGATCTTCCACGACGTCAACAATGGCGTGTACAAGTGTGGGTTCGCGGGCAGCCAGAAGTCGTACGATCGCGCCTACAACACCCTCTTCGCCCGCCTCGACTGGTTGGAGGAGCGTCTGGCCAACCAGCGGTACCTGGTTGGTGACACCATCACAGAGGCCGACGTTCGCCTCTTCACCACGCTGGCGCGTTTTGATGCCGTTTACCACGGCCACTTCAAGTGCAACAGGAACAAGCTCAGCGAAATGCCCGTGCTGTGGGCGTACGCCAGGGACCTCTTCCAGACTCCCGGGTTCGGTGACACCATCGACTTCGAGCAGATCAAGCAGCACTATTACATCACCCACGTTGACATCAACCCGACCGGAATTGTGCCCAAGGGCCCCGACAACACCGGTTGGCTGACTCCCCACGGACGCGAAGCTCTCGGCGGACGTCCCTTCGGCGACGGCACCCCTCCCGGCGCACCGGTCAGCGGAGAAGAAGTGCCCGCACTGTCGTAGGCATCACATGACCACCACCATTGCCAACGCCATAACCCTCGACCGAGACCTGTGGCAACACCGCGAAGCAGAACACCAATTTCGAGCGGATGCCTTCACGCGCGGCCGCCGCGAACGCGCCTCCGCCGGGCAAACCCACCCGGTGGACGACTACCTCTTCACCTACTACCCATTTCGGCCTGGTTTGCTGCGCCGCTGGCATCCCGGTGCGGGGGTGGTGCTTCGTGGCGCCGCCCACCTCGACCGGGCGAGCTGGAAGTGGTACCAGAGCGTTGGGGCGGACGTAAGTGTGGACAGCCCGGGGTTTGTGCTGGCCGCGGGGCGAAGCATCCGCTTCATTGTGGGGTTGCTTTCTGCCACCGCTCAGAAGCCCGCGAATTTCGGTTGCTTCGGACTGCACGAGTGGGCCATGGTGTACCGCGATAGCGAGCGGCGGCATGACGTTCCGCTACGACTGAGCGATAGTGAGACAAACGAGGTGGTGGAATCGCATTGGATCGCCTGTACTCACTTTGATGCCTTCCGCTTTTTTACGCCCGCCGCGGTCGGCTTGAACCGGTTGCAGCCCACCAGGGAAAGCCAACCCCAGCTGGAGCAACCCGGCTGTTTGCATGCCGGGATGGACGTGTACAAATGGGTGACCAAGCTGGGGCCGGTGATTCCTGGGGAGCTGCTGCTCGACAGTTTTGAATTGGCGCGGGATATCCGTCAGCTGGACATGCGCGCCTCCCCATATGACCTCACCGAGTGGGGATATACGGCGGTTGCGATCGAGACGACCGAGGGCAAAGCCGAGTACGAAGCAGCTCAACGGGCGTTCACCACACGCAGCAATGATCTGCGTGCGCGGGTGATCGCCGCGGTGAGTCCTATCCTGTAACGCTCGCGCCGAACATCGCGTTCGCGGTCAGTTCAACCGAACGCAGACGGTCGTCAATTTTCGGCGAGAGGTGTCCGACAATCAGTTCGTCAGCGTTGGCGGATGCCGCGAAGTCCTCAAGGAACTCGCGCACCTCGGTGGGGGTCCCGGCAACGGTGTAGCGCATCATGTTTGCGAGGCCTCGACCGTTGGGGGTGGTGAGGAAGTCATCAATCTGCTGGTCGGTGTAGTCCGGGGTGGCCGGGCCGCGAGAGATCATGCCGCGCACACGAGCCCGGCGGGTGATGATGAACTGCTCCTTCGCCCAGTCGCCGTCTTCGGCGGCAATGACGTTGACCCCTGCAATAACGTGCGGTGCGCTCAGCTGAGCGGAGGGTGTGAAGTCTCGGCGGTAGGTAGCGACCGCGTCGTGCAGCGCGTCCGGGGCGAAGTGGGACGCGAACGCGTAGGGCAGGCCTAGGGCCGCAGCCAGCTGCGCGCCAAACAGGGACGAACCAAGAATGTACAGGGGAACGATCGTGTCGGCGCGGGGAACAGCCTGCACGCCGGGAATCAGGGACTCACCGCGGAGGTAGCCCTGCAGCTCCTGAACGTCTTGTGGGAACTGGTCGGAGGAGGATGCGTCCCGGCGCATCGCCCGCATGGTGTTCTGGTCGCTTCCGGGTGCACGCCCCAGCCCGAGGTCGATACGACCCGGGTACAGCGTCTCGAGGGTGCCGAACTGCTCGGCGATGGTCAGCGGTGCGTGGTTCGGCAACATCACCCCACCTGCGCCCAACCGGATGGTTGAGGTGTGTGCGGCGACATGGCCGATCAGAACACTCGTTGCTGAGGAGGCAATGGTCGCCATGTTGTGGTGTTCCGCGTACCACACCCGCTGATATCCGTGCTTTTCGGCGGTCTGCGCGAGGGCAACACTGCCGGCGAACGTTTCGCGCGCGGTCTCACCTTCCGCGATCGGGGCCAGGTCAAGGATGGAGAGCGGGATAGTCATTCAGAGTGCCTTCTGTGTTGTGTCGGCTGTGGAAGACGCAACCGAGGTTGCGCCCACACACCCCAACGGTCTGCCCTAACAAATTGTTCCCCACAACCAGCACCACTTGGCCAATCCCAGCAGGGATGGTTCACCAACAATGCGCGTTCCCGCCATTTTGGGTACCCGCGGAGGGATGTATCCGCTACGGACCTCGACTTACGATCGCCAGCGAACAGGCCGAGCGGCCCCGTCCTGTGGGGATTCCCGACCGGTCGAGCCTGACACATCACCAGGCAGCAGTTAGGACACAACTCATGACTAAACAACGCTGGATCACCGCAGGGGCAGCACTTGCCGCTGTCGCACTGATCCCGACCGCGGGTGCGTTCGCGGCACCGACCAGCACTGACGCCGAAGGGCCCCGCGTGGTAGCGGAGGGTCTCAACAACCCGCGACAGCTCAGCTTCAGTGCTGACGGGCAGAGCCTGATCGTCGCGGAAGCTGGCCGCGGCGGTGACAATTGTATGAATAGTAGCTGTGTGGGTTTGACCGGGGCAATTAGCCTGGTTGAGGATCCCGACTCTGAGTCGCCAGAAACGTCTGTAGCCATTTCTGGATTCTTCTCCATGGCCTCCCCCGACGGCTCATTCGCTGTGGGCAGCAACGGAGCAGTTGGGGTGGACTTCCCGGAGGGCGGGTATCTGGTTGCCGGCTCCGATCCGGCTCAGCCACCCATGCAAGGTGGCTCGCTGCTCGGGGCCATCAATGCCCACAGCGACGAGCCGCTCATCTTCACAATCGCTAATTTGTGGGCGGCGGAGCAGGAGCAGAACCCGGACGGTGCACAACTGGAAAGCAACCCATACGGAGTGCTCTTTGTTGATCCAACCCCGCACGAAGACGAAGGCGCCGACGGGTATGCCCTGGTGGCTGACGCTGCGGCGAACACCGTGTGGAAGGTCGAACCCCGATACGAACAAGACGGTTACGGGCAACAGGAGGTGGAAGCCCCCGACATCACGGTGACGGTGTTTGCGACCTACCCCACCACCGCTCTACCGGACGGCACCGACGATCCGACAGGTCCCGCCGAATTTGTACCGACGAGTTTGGCCACGGACGAGGAGGGTGCCATTTACGTGGG
>DASYMY010000643.1:0-19804 GCA_036008825.1 Glaciihabitans sp. | reverse complement strand
ATCGGGGCGAGCCAAATCTCATCCGTCGGCACACACGGTTCAAATCGAAATAGGGTTCGCATGAGAGAAAAGGGAGTGGCCGCAGCCCACGCTTGCGGCGAACATGAGGTGGGATAGGGCACCGGTTCGGGATAGTGTTCTCGGTCCATCCCGCAGAACAGCTCGGGGAGTCGCGAGCCAAAGCGCTCTGCAACATCAAACAGCGCGACCGCGACCCTCGTCGCTTCCTCCACCAATCCGTACCGCATCAACCCTGCTGCGATGAGTGCGTTGTCATGAGGCCACACGGCGCCATTGTGGTAACTCGTAGGGTTGAACGCACCCATATCGGAGGCGAGGGTACGGATCCCCCAGCCGGTGAACATCTCCGGGGACATTAGCCTCTCGGCCACCAGTGGTGCCTTGTCGTCATCGACAATTCCACTCCACAGACATTGCCCCTGATTTGACGCACAACTATCCACCGGGCGTTTGTCAGCGTCGAGAGCAATCGCAAAGTACCCACGATCAGCGAGCCAAAACTGCTTGTTGAACGCTTTCTTCAGCCGCGCAGCCTTTGCCGACCACCGAGCCACACCGCTGGGGTCGCCGAGTCGGCGGGCGATAAGAGCGCGAGAGAGGTATGCCCGGTACACGTAGCCCTGCACTTCGCACAGAGCAATCGGCGGGACGGCCAGTGATCCGTCCCGGAAGTTAATTCCGTCGACGGAGTCTTTCCATCCCTGGTTGAGGAGCCCGTGGTCGTTGAGACGTTCATATTCGACAAAACCGTCTCCGTCTCGGTCCCCAAATTCTTCAACCCAGCGCAGTGCGGCATCCGCATTCGGAAGAAGACTAATTACTTCATCGTCACCAAGGCCCCATCGGCTCAACTCAGCGAGAGCAATCACGAACAATGGCGTTGAATCGATACTCCCGTAGTAGACGTTTCCGCCACCGAGAGCGTGCCCAGTTCCGACATCCATCCGCACCTCGTGAAGGATGCGACCAGGCTGCTCTTCCGTTTGCGGATTGACTGCGGTGCCTTGCAACTGAGCAAGGGTCCGAAGGGTTCCGAACGCTAGGTTCGGATCGACTGGCAGCGCCATCAAAGACGTAAGGAGAGAGTCACGTCCGAAGAGCGCCATAAACCAGGGAGCACCAGCGGCAATAACGGCTTCGTTCGGATGGTCTGCCCTGAAAATGCGCAGCGAGCCCAGATCACTTTGGCTGCGCGCAAATGTGCGTGCATGGGCTTCGTGTGCGAAGTGGCCCGTGGGGGAATTTCGCCGCCACGACTCCAGACGGCGCTGAGGAGGAGATGCTTCCAGCGGATGTCCGAGCGGAAAGTCGGCGGGGAACGTCTTCCCCTCAAGCTCCGGCGTCACACTCATGCTGCGAGTTACAGCGCCGCGCGCCGGGATGGTGATGGAGAAGTGAAGGGCCTTGTCGTCGATAACGCCGTCGGCGGCGTGGAACTTCACACCGATGGTCTCGTACGGCAGATCGGCTTGACGCACGAGAGTGTCGTCAACCATCGAGACCACTCGAGACGGACGCTGGATCGGGCGTCCGTTCTTGACGTCGAAGATATCCGCAAAGTCTGCCGAATACAGCACGTCGATGGCACAGTCGACGGGATGGGAGGAGTAGTTGCGCAGCGTGAGGTCTTCCCGCAATCCGACACCTACACGACGGTCACGTTCGACCACTATCCCGCGCGCTTGCTTATCCGGAGTGCTTCCTGATCTGCCAACAAAAAGCGCCCTATAGGGGGAAGGCGTCATTGCGGTGAGAGGCTCGACTACCGTCCCGTCTACAACCAAGATCCAGGTCGACAGCAGCCGCATGTCCTGGAAAAACAACCCATGAGGATGTCGAACGTCCATGTCACCGCTCGACGACGACACAGAGAATGATGACCCCTCGAGAATCGTGATCGCCCCGATTCCTGCTGCTTGCGCAAGCACATCGGCATTCCAACCCGACATCGTCGACGCCTTCCTCGCCACCCGAACGATATGGTCTGTGTTCGGGTGTTGCTTCCACCAGTATCAGCAGGTGGACAGAACGCGGGGAAGGCCTCGACAGGATGATCGCGGCGAGGTAGAGCGACCGGTGTTAGAGCCCAACTCCGTTGCGATACATCGCACCGGGATGGTCGGCGGGTAGACGCTGGGCTCCGCCGCCGAAGAGGTGTTCTCGCAACGTGGAATGAGCGTAACCGGTTCGGTAGAGTCCCCGGTTTTGCAGCTCAGGTACTACGTATTCGATGAAGTCCTCCAGGGTGCCCGGCGTAACGAACTGCCGCAGGTTGAAGCCGTCTATACCGGTGGCGGCGACCCACCCTTCAATGGCGTCGGCAATTTCTGATCCGGTGCCAATTGCAAAGAACGGGCCCCGATCGAAGCGGGTGATCTCTCGGAGGGCCTCCCCCACGGTTGCGCCGGGTGCATAGCGAGCTGTCGTGGCGGCGTCGTGCGTTCCGTTGGATGCCGCAATAATGTCGGCGATGCGCGTCTCTGCGGGGTATGCGGCAAGGTCGATTCCGCTGCCACCTCCCGCGTGCGCGAGGTATCCTTCCCCACTTGCCAGTTCCTGGTATTGCGCTGCTTTACGCTCGGCGTCAGCATGCGTTTTACCAGGGATCAGGACGGCACTACCGAGCGTTCTTACTGCGGTTGCTGAGCGACCATGGGCAATAGCGCGCTGCCGGATATCCGTGATGGTCGCCGCAAAGTCCTCAAGTGACGACCCGCCGACAAACACCGCTTCAGCGTGGGTGCCCGCAAATTCGCGGCCGGTGGGAGAGCTGCCGGCTTGGAAGAGCACGGGGGTTCGTTGTATCGAAGGTTCCGACAAATGAGGCCCAGCCACCCGAAAATAGGTTCCCTCGTGGTTGATCGCGCGCACGTGCTGCGGATCTGTGTACACGCCTCCCGCTATGTTGCGTACGACCGCCTCGTCGTCCCACGAGCCTTCCCAAAGTTTGTAGAGAACGTCGAGGTACTCGTGTGCGCGCTCGTACCGTTGGCCGTGGTCGAGTTCGTCATCTAGACCGAAGTTGCGCGCCGCACCGGGGAGGTAGGACGTCACGATGTTCCAGCCGAGACGGCCCTTAGTTAGGTGATCGAGTGTGCTCGCACGACGGGCAAAAGTGAACGGAGGCTCGTAAGTCGTGGAGAAGGTGGATACAAAGCCCAGGTTGCTCGTGACGGCAGCCATGGCGGGGATGACCATAAACGGGTCGTTGTTAGGTATCTGCACTGCTTCTCGCAGAGCGGTTTCTGGTCCCCCGCGGTACCCGTCGTATGCCCCGAGAACGTCGGCAAGAAATACCGAGTCAAATAAGCCTTCCTCCAACAGTTTCGCTTGATCCTGCCAGAACTCCAGGTCGGTATATCGGTGCCGGGTATTTTCGGGCGATCTCCACAAACCATGTGAGATGTGGCCGACCGTGTTCATTTCGAAGAGGTTGAAGCTCAGCTCTTTCGTCATTTCAGCAGGGCTGCCTTCAGCGTGTCGAGACCGACACCACCGATGTCGAGGGCTTTTTTATGGAACTGCTTGATATCAAAGCTGGATCCCTCGCGGAGAGCGTATTCATCGCGGAGTTGCTCCCAGATGCGCTGTCCAACTTTGTACGCGGGCGCTTGCCCTGGCCATCCGAGGTAACGGTTGACTTCGAACCGCACGAACTGCTCACTCATATTCACGTTGTTGCCCATGAACTCGAATGCGTACTCTCCCGTCCATAGGCCTGAGCCGTCAGGTAGGGGTTTTTCGAGATGCACGCCGATATCCAGCACAACACGGGCCGCTCTCATTCGTTGACCATCAAGCATGCCCAGCCGATCAGCGGGGTCGTCAAGATACCCGAGCTGCTCCATTAGCCGTTCGGCATACAACGCCCAACCTTCGGCGTGTCCAGAGGTTCCAGCATTGCGCCGCCAGGTGTTCAGCACGGCTTTGTTGTAGGTGGCCTGACCAATTTGGAGGTGATGGCCGGGCACGCCTTCGTGGTACACAGTGGTCAGCTCGCGCCAAGTGTCAAATTCGGTAACCCCTTCAGGGACGCTCCACCACATTCGTCCGGCACGGGAGAAATCATCGGTCGGTCCGGTGTAGTAAATGCCGCCCTCCTGAGTGGGGGCAATCATGCATTCCAGACGCCGTACCTCTTGGGGGATGTCGAAGTGCGTTTTGCCCAGCTCTTCAACGGCACGGTCGCTCGTTTCTTGCATCCACTTCTGCAGGGCGTCGGTGCCGTGTAGTTTGCGAGAGGTGTCGCCTTCGAGGAAAGCAATGGCTTCAAGCACGGACGCGCCTGGTTTGATTTCGCGCGCAATGGACTCCTGCTCGTGCACCATTCGTGACAGCTCGTCGATACCCCACTCGTAGGTTTCGTCCAAGTCGATAGTTGCGCCCAGGAAGTCGCGTGAGGCCAGCGCGTACATGTCCCTCCCCACGGCATCTTTTTCTGGAGCATGTGCGGCAAGTTCATCGCGTAGGAAGCTCACCAAGGAGCCGTATGCTTCTGCAGCCACTTCGGCCCCTGCGCGCAACTCGCGCTGCAAACTCTCCGGAACCACGGAACCGTCTGCCGTCGCGGACGCGGCAAGTTGGAAAAAGAACCCTGTGTCCTTCACCTGTTTGCCGGCCTGGGTGATGATCTCGTTCACTTGCCGAATGGCCGGGGTATTTCCGGCAGCAATGCCGGAGCGGAGCGTCTCGATGTACCCGTCCATTGCGGCGGGGAGGTTGTGCATCCGCGCGCTGATGTGGCCCCAGTCGGTTTCCGTTGCGGTGGGCATCAGGTCGAACACATCGCGCATGCTTTGCGCTGGAGAGGCGATGACGTTGAGGTCTCTCTGGTGGAATCCAGCTTCGTGTTTGTCAACGGTGAGCGCTAGCTCGCGCGCCAGGTCCATCTTGGTGACTTCATCAACGGCATCCACCGCGGTGGCAGCATTGATCGCGGCTAAAGTTTTTTTGGTCTCACCGATGGCCCGTTCGGCGCCGTCAGGTGAGTAGTCTGCGTAGTCACCCTCGCGGCCAGGGCGTCCCATGTAGACGCTGTACTCGGGGAACAATTCAAGTTCGGTTTCAACCCACGCCTCGGCGAGAGCGTCAATGGGGGTGCTTGCACGGCTGGGAGTATTTTCTACAGACATACCTGCAGCCTAGAACACCCGTTCCGCGTTACGGCGCCGCCGTTGCGCCGGTCGATGACGAGGCGAACACGTCGTAGATGTCCTCAACAGACGTCGCCGAGCGAATCGACGCAGCATGGACTGGTTGCAGGAGAACGGAGGCCAACTGGCTGAGCAGGGCGATGTACCGACGTCCCTGAGCGGCTATACCAATCACTAACGTGACCTGCTCTCCGTTCCAATCCACAGCCTCCGGGAAGCGCAACAGCACTAGAGCATCGGCAATAACTTCAGTTTTCGCGGTGAGTGTGCCGTGTGGCATGGCGATTCCTTCGCCAACATAGGTCGACACGCTGCGCTCTCGTTCGAGCATTGCATCGCCGTAGCTCTCAGTGACCGCACCTGCCAGGTGAAGAAGCTGCCCAGCCTGACGGATAGCGTCGTCGCGGTCGACGGCCGTGGCGTTAAGTTGTGCAGAAGATTCGGGAAGCAGTTCCCGAAGACGCTCGCGGGTGAGTTCGATCATGGTTAGTGCGCCGCCTGATCCCAGTTGTTGCCAATACCGATTTGGACGCTGAGTGGAACGGTCAGATTGGCTGCCCCTTCCATCCGCGCTGTAACAATGGCGCTGACCGCATCCAGTTCACCCGCAGCGACCTCGAACACCAATTCGTCGTGAACCTGCATCAGCATGCGCGACGTCAGCTGGTTGTCGCGCAGATCCTCAGCAACACCGAGCATCGCGATTTTGAGGATGTCAGCTGCGGAGCCCTGAATGGGTGCGTTCAGCGCGGCTCGCTCAGCATTTTCTCGGAGAACTCGGTTGTTCGACGTCAGATCGCCGAAGGGTCGGCGGCGACCAAAAATGGTTTCCGTGTACCCATCTGCGCGAGCCTGCTCCACCACGTTCCGAAGATATTCGCGAACTGCACCAAATCGAGAGAAGTAGTCGGTCATCAATTGTTTGGCCTCAGCCGTGCTGATGCGCAGCTGTTTGCTCAGCCCGAATGCGCTCAGCCCATAAGCGAGACCGTAAGACATTGCTTTCACTTTGGTACGCATCAGCGGGGTGACGTCATCCGTTGCGACGCCAAAGATGCGGGTACCCACAAAGCGGTGGAGGTCTTCGCCCTCGTTGAACGCGGTAATCAAGCCTTCGTCACCCGAGAGGTGCGCCATGATGCGCATCTCAATTTGAGAGTAGTCGGCCGTCAGCAGGGTTTCGAATTTATCGCCACGTTCGAATGCTGAGCGAATTTCGCGCCCGATCGATGTTTTGACGGGGATGTTCTGCAGATTCGGATCGTTGGAGGAAATTCGTCCGGTGCTTGTCCCGGTTTGGTCGTATGTGGTGTGAATTCGACCGTCGTGCGCGATTCCGCGCTCAAGCGTTTCGACGATTTGCTTGAGCTTGGTTGCATCGCGATGCTGCAGAAGCAATCCGAGGAAGGGGTGGGGTGCCGACTCTTGAAGATCCGCAAGCGACGCAGCGTCGGTAGAGAATCCTGTTTTGTTGGCGCGGGTTTTGGGCATGTTCAATTCTTCGAACAGAACCTGTTGAAGCTGTTTCGGTGAGCCCAGATTTACTTCATGCCCAATTTCAGCGTACGCACGCGTCGCTAGATCGGCCGCAGTGTCGGACAAACGGGTGTTGAGGTCGGCGAGAACGGTTGCGCTGACCGTGATTCCCGTTGTCTCCATGTCCGCAAGGACCGGCACAAGAGGTAGCTCGATATCGTCGAGCACACGGCGAGATCCGGTATCAATTTTGCCCGCGAGGTAGTCCGAAAGGCGAAGAATGTACCAGGCTTCGGATGCGGCGCTCAGCGCCTCCGTGTCGGGCACCAGTTGGTTGGGGTCGGCCTGTGGCAGTGTCTCGGCCAGGTGGGTGTACACCTGGCCGGAGAGATCTTCCCGCTTCCCACCGGGCTTCAGTAGCCAGGACGCAAGGGTGGTGTCGAAGGCGAGACCACGAAGCTCTAGGCCGGCTGCGCGGAGAGCTTTGAGCTCTGTTTTGGAATCGAAGAGATACTTGGGGGAATCACTGGCCAACCAAGATTCGAGGAACACGTAGTCAGGACGCCCACTCGCCCACGGTACATAAGCAGACTCCGTCGCACTGGCAATACCCAGTCCGGTAACAACGCCACCGCTCGTCTCAACGCGCACGCCGAGAGGTGCTGTGCCCCCCGCCGATACGGTTTCGAGCCATTTGCCGAGTTCTTCGTCAACGAGGGTTCGCACAACCGGTGCGCCCGATTCGGCTTCAGGCTCAGCGTCAGCTTCAAGAGAGGAACCGCTCTCCGACGCGGCAATTTTCAGTACACGGTCGAGCAGTGTGCGGAACTGCAGCTTGTCGAAAACTTCCCGCACTGCGGGCACGTTGATGGGGCGGCGCTCGAGTGTTTCTGGACCGTAGGGAAGATCTACGTCGGTGAGCAGGTGGTTGAGCTTACGGTTGCGGATGGCTCGATCCGACTGCTCTCGCAGCTTCTCCCCCACAACACCCTTGATCTCGTCTGCGTGCTCCAGTACGGCGTCGAGGCTGCCGTACTGAGTGATCCACTTCACGGCGGTCTTTTCGCCGACCTTGTCGATACCGATGAGGTTGTCGCTGGTTTCCCCAACGAGTGCTGCAATGTCGGGGTACTGGTGCGGCTCGATGCCGTAACGTTCAAAAACGGTGTCGCGGTCGTAGCGTTTTAGTTCAGAAACTCCGCGCGCGTTTGGGTACAACAACGTGACGTTGTCGTCGATCATCTGGATCGCGTCACGGTCACCCGAGACCACAAAAACGTTAAAACCTTTGCGGGATCCCTCATGCGCCAGCGTCGCCAGAATGTCATCAGCCTCGTAGTCCTCTTTCGACAGCGTGGTGATATTCATCGCAGCGAGAGCTTCTTCCAGCAGCGGAATCTGGCCAATAAACTCCGGCGGTGTGTCCCCCCGTGTGCCTTTGTACTCGGGGTACTCCCGTGTTCGGAACGAGTAGCGCGAGATGTCAAACGCCACTGCGAGGTGTGTGGGTTTCTCATTAGCCAGCAAATTGATCAGCATGGCGATAAAACCGTGAATGGCGTTCGTGTGCTGACCTTCGCGGTTCACGAAACTGTCAACGGGGAGGGCGTAAAAGGCCCGAAACGCGAGCGAGTGGCCATCAATGACCATAAGGGTAGGCTTTTTATTGTCCGACACGAAGCAAGCCTAGCCGCGGCTGCCGACAGCCCCGAGCAGCCAAGGAACCGATGACTCTTTTTCCGCAGGATCTTGACCCGCAACTCGTTGACCGTCTCATCACCTCCGGGGGCGGAGCGCTCGCACAAAAAATGGGTATCACCTTTGTCGAGCTGTCTGCAGAACGTTCAGTGGCCACCATGCCGGTGGAGGGCAACACTCAGGTTGTCGGCATCCTTCACGGCGGCGCGCACGTTGTACTGGGCGAATCCCTCGGCTCGGTGTCATCCGCTATTCATGCTGGCCCTGGACGTGTCGCCGTTGGCATTGAAATTAACGCCACACATTCGCGATCAACCTCAAGCGGTATTGTCACCGCAACCTGTGAGGCGTTGTCGCTGGGTCGCACGCTGGCCACTCACCAGATCGTGGTGCGAGATGAGCAGGGCCGCCGACTGTCGACCATCCGGATGACGAACTTCCTCAAAGATCTTTAATGAACTCTGCACCCGTGTGAGGAGCTCACGGGTGCAGAGAACCCGGTAGCCCGGGACAAGCTAAAGAACTATTTTTTGGCGGATAACTGCTCGATAATGGCCTGCGCCACATCATGCATGGTCAGACGGCGGTCCATTGATGCCTTCTGAATCCACCGGAACGCTTCAGGTTCGGTGAGGCCCATCTTCTCGTTGAGCAGCCCCTTGGCGCGGTCAACCAGTTTGCGGGTTTCGAAGCGTTCGACCAGATCGGCGACCTCCGCTTCGAGGGTGATGATTTGGGCGTAACGGCTCAACGCAATCTCGATAGCGGGAAGCAGGTCGTTGGGGGTGAACGGTTTTACAACGTAGGCAAGCGCTCCTGCCTCGCTGGCCCGCTCAACCAACTCCTTTTGGCTAAATGCTGTGAGGAGCACAACTGGCGCGATGTGGTTTTTCGTCAGACGCTCCGCCGCGGAGATGCCATCGAGCTGAGGCATCTTGACGTCCATAATGACCAAGTCGGGTCGGAGCTCGGTTGCCAGCGCGACGGCGGTCTCACCATCACCGGCTTCGCCAACAACTTCGAAGCCGTTGTCGCGCAGCGTTTCGACAATATCGAGCCGAATTAGCGACTCGTCTTCCGCCACAACGACACGACGGGGAACAGCTGGGGGGTTCTCTTGCTCACTCACGTGTCAACCATACGGTATTGTTTCAACGTTGTTGCGAGCCGGATTGGCGGAATGGCAGACGCGGAGCACTCAAAATGCTTTGTTCGAAAGGACGTGTGGGTTCAAGTCCCACATCCGGCACCAATAGAAAGCCCCACAAACCGCAAAGGTTGTGGGGCTTTCGTCATTTTGTGCTGCCGAGCGACGCAAAAATTGGGGCAGTTTCCCGCAGTACCATGGGCCTATGCCCGCGCTCATCGACCGTCACCATCGGCAAGAAGAGCTGGCAGAGGCCACGTGGCGCATCATTTTGCGGGACGGGGTCAGTGCCGTCTCGGTGCGAACCGTGGCCGCTGAAGCAGGATTGTCAACCGGGTCCCTGCGGCACGTGTTCCCAAGCAAAACCGACCTGTTGGCTTTTTCTATGCAGTTGGTCAATGTGCGCGCAGAAGCTCGTGTGCGGGCGCACTTGAGCGAACCGGACCCGTTCACGCTGGCCGTGCAGGTTTTGGCGGAGTTGTTACCAATCGACGCCGAACGGCTCGCCGAAATGCGGGTGAATATCGCGCTGATCGCCGAAGCACCGGGGCATCCGCGCCTGAAAGAACTGCAAGATGAGTCGTATCGGGCCATCCGTTGGGTATGCGAACAGATGATTTCCCAGCTTCAGAAAGCGGAACTCACGCGGCAGCCGTTGAATCTTTCCTACGAAACCGCCGCACTGCACGCATTTATTGACGGGCTGGCGGTGCACATTGTGATCGAGGCGGATCCAGAATTTGCCGGTCGAGCCACCGAATTGCTGTCTCGCTATCTTCGAGGGCTTCTCGCCTAATCCTCACCCATAAAGCGGATGCCACGCTGCCGAGTTTTGCTCCGCTAAAGGGTCTTGACAAGGTGTGGACAATAGAAGATACGGAAGCCAGAGCTGGCCACATCGGGCAGCTCTGCCAGTACGTGGTTATGGACGGGATCTCCGTGGAAAGGGATAGATCCATGGCAAAATTCAACCTCGAATTTGATGATGTAGCGACATACGCAGCATTGGTCTACCGCCTTCAGACCATCACCCAGGAGCTCGACAACGCGTACGGAAAAGAAGGCGAAATTATTTTCCCTGAACGCGCGGACATCGAGACTGTACTGAGTGACGGTGCGGTGGGCCGGTGGGAGATCAGCACCCCAGCCGTCGCCTACGGTTTCGACTAACGCCTCTTCGCGTGACACGGGGTGCCTGCCCCGGAATGCGTAATGCCCTGCGCGATAATGGAGGCTTGTCTGCGGCGCCACTCGCCCGCGAGATTCCCGTAGAAAGTCACCATGAGCTTCTCCCCCGGCGACATTAGTTGCCGCCCTCCCGCACGCAGGTCCATCAGATCTGCCATCACCGTCCTCGCGGCTGCGGCACTGACCGTTGTGCTGTCCTCGTGCACGGTAGTCACCGGTACCGATGTGGGCAGGCCTCCGGCATCAGGCTCCCTTGCGTCGGAGGCCGTTCCGGTCAGTACTGAATCTGCGCTCACCGTGCTGAACAACCTCCCCACGAAGGGGAAGGCCCCGACAACCGGCTATGACCGGGTCGAGGACTTTGGCACGGCCTGGTTCGACGTAGATCGAAACGGCTGCGACACCCGCAACGACATCTTGGTGCGGGACCTCAGCAATACGGTGCTTCGCGGCCCTTGCACCGTGCTGACCGGCAGCATCGTTGATCCATACGCCAACGTGTCCATCAATTTTATTCGCGGCAACGACACATCAACACTGGTTCAGATCGACCACATTGTGGCGCTCTCGAACGCGTGGCAGACCGGTGCGCAGCAGCTCAGCGAATCAGCACGAGTCTCACTCGCCAACGATCCTCTCAATCTCCTCGCCGTTGACGGTGGTACGAACTCAAGTAAAGGTGCTGGCGACACTGCCACGTGGCTTCCCCCGTCCAAGCCCTTCCGGTGCCAATACGTTGCCCGACAAATCTCGGTCAAAGCGGCGTACGCCCTCTGGGTCACACCGGCGGAACGGGATGCCATGGTTCGAGTGTTGTCTTCCTGCCCTGACCAGCCTGCCTACCTCTCCCCTTTGGTCGGCCCTACGGCCCCAGTTGAGTCCCCCGCAGTCTCACCTGCTGAGCCGGCTGAAACGCGCCCAACGGTGCATCCTGGGGCCTTCTGCTCGGACATTGGCACAGAGGGACAGACTGCAGCAGGCACGGCAATGACGTGCTCGTCCACCACCGAGGACCCCCGCGCGCGCTGGCGATCACCGAGCTAGCAGTGGCGCGGAGCGCAGTGATCGCTTAGAGTTCCTTTTTATAGAACAAACGTTCGAATGAAAGGAATGGTGTGGCACTCGTCAATGAACCCATCGCGGTGACCCTGTCGCACCGCGGTTCGCCCGAGCACATTCTGTGGCGCTCTCAACTTTTTCTTGTCAGCGATACCCCAACACCTCTCGGTGCCACCCCTGACGCTGTACTCGGCTTTGTTACACACCCTCCCCGCTTCGGGCGCGGATGGCGATTTCAAAGAACTGCACCCAATGGGAACACCCTGGTGTTTGACATATTGACCTTCGACCAGACGCCAACACCCGCCCAGTGGCTTCTGTTGCGAACCTACAGCTAGACGATAATCTCGGCCGCGGCGCCGAACGTAGGGTGACGTTACGGATGTGAGGAATCCGTTGTTATGCCATTGATCGAACGGCCGTGAAGTGATGCGCTTCAGTCGCGAGGGTGACTACGAGGGAAGCCTTGACCCCGTTGGATTTAACTCACAACGAGCACCGGGGAAAGTTCCCGATGCTCGTTGTGCGATTCCGTGCGCTGCTGACTAGTCAGCCCAGGACGGCTCCGGAGCGTTCTGTGCGTCGCCGACACGGTGCACACGCAGATCGTTGGTGGATCCGCTTACTCCGGGAGGGGACCCGGAGATAACAACAACCTTGTCGCCGATTTCTGCTAGCCCTTCGCGGAGAAGAACCTCATCAACCTGGTGGAACATAGCGTCGGTGTGATTGACGCGGTCAACCACAAACGATTCGATGCCCCAGATCAGGGCCATTCGGCGGCGGATCGCGGGGTCGGGCGTGAATGCCTTCATGGGGATCTTGAAGCGAAGGCGCGACATACGGCGAGCAGCGTCACCGGACTCGGTGAATACACAAACGTACTTAGCATCAACGAACGATGCCACCTCTGCTGCGGCCAAAGTAATCGCACCACCCTGGGTGCGGGGCTTGGTGCCGAGCTCGGGGATTCGTTCCAGGCCGTGCTCTTCCGTCGACGTGACAATACGAGCCATGGTCTGAACAGTAATCACGGGGTACAGTCCCACGCTGGTCTCACCACTGAGCATAACCGCGTCGGCTCCGTCCAGTACGGCGTTCGCCACGTCGGAAGTTTCGGCGCGAGTAGGCACTGGGCTGTTGATCATGGACTCAAGCATCTGAGTTGCCACAATGACCGGCTTTGCCATACGACGAGACAACTCGACGGCGCGCTTCTGCACAATCGGTACTGCCTCAAGCGGTAGTTCCACGCCCAAGTCACCACGGGCGACCATGATGGAATCGAACGCATCGATAATCGCCTCGAGGTTGTCAACAGCCTGGGGCTTCTCGATCTTGGCGATGACGGGAATCTTGCGACCCTCTTCGGCCATGATTTCGTGCACCCGAACGATGTCGGTGGCATCCCGAACGAAGGACAGCGCGATCAAATCAGCGCCGAGGCGCAGTCCCCATCGAAGATCCGCCTCGTCCTTTTCGGACAAAGCGGGGACGTTCACGGCTACACCGGGAAGGTTGATTCCCTTGTTGTTCGAGACCGGACCGGCAACAACAACCTTGGTAGTGACGACAACGCCATCAGTGTCGACGACCTCAACTTTGACCTTGCCGTCATCAATGAGGAGGAAGTCGCCAGGGGCAACGTCCTGCGGGAGTCCCTTGAACGTGGTTCCGCTGATCTCGCGGTTACCAACGATGTCCTCGGTTGTGATCTTGAAGATGTCGCCAACCGCGAGCTCGTAGGGTCCGCCCTCAAACTTACCGAGACGGATCTTGGGACCCTGAAGGTCAACGAGGACGGCGACGGCGCGTCCGGAGTCATCCGCTGCTTTACGGACGTTCTTGTAGACCTCTTCGTGCACGTCGTACGAACCGTGGCTGAGGTTCATGCGAGCGACATCGACACCTGCATCGATGATCGCCCTGATGTTTTCGTAGCTCGACGTGGCTGGGCCTAGCGTCGCGACTATCTTGGCGCGTCTCATGAATTCCTTCTTGTGGTGGTGGTGCAGTGGTGGTGCAGTGGTGGGTTTGGAACACACCGGTGATCAACTTTGCCGGAGCCTCGTTAATCGAACTAGGGCACGAAGACCTTAGATCGAAATCGCGTGGTCTGTCGGCTTCACCGGTGACGGCAAATGTGTCTCTCCCTCAAGATACCGATCTACGGCGGCCGCTGCAGCACGGCCCTCCGCAATTGCCCAGACAATAAGCGACTGACCGCGACCGGCGTCGCCGGCGACGAACACGCCGGACTCGCTGGTTTCGTAGGTTCCGCCGCGTTCAACGTTGCCCTTCTGGTCAAACGGCAGGCGCAGTTGAGCGTCAAGGCTTTCGCCTTCTGGCCCGGTGAAACCCATAGCCAGAAGGACGAGGTCAGCGGGAATCTCGCGTTCTGTTCCCGCCTTCGGCACCCGGCGTCCGTCGAGGTACTCGGTTTCAGCAACACGAATAGCGCGAACTTCGCCAGCGTCGTTCGAGAGGAACTCGATGGTGGAGGCGAGGAACATTCTTTCGCCCCCCTCTTCGTGTGCGCTGGACACTTCGAACAAGGTTGGCGCCGTGGGCCAGGGCTGGTGCTGTTCACGTTCGGTCGGCGGTTGCTTACCAATGGCAAGGTTGGTCACCGACAGCGCGTGCTGGCGGTGTGCGGTTCCGATGCAGTCGGCGCCGGTGTCACCACCACCGAGGACAACAACGTGTTTGCCCTCCGCTTTGATCTGGTTGCTGACGTGGTCGCCCGCGCCGATCTTGTTCTGCTGTACCAGGTATTCCATCGCGAAGTGGACGCCCAGGAGGTCCCGTCCGGGGATGGGAAGATCGCGCGGTACGGTCGCGCCCGTTGCAACAATGACGGCGTCGTAGCGGGCTTTGAGGTCGCTCCAGCTGATGTCGACACCGATGTTGACGCCAGCGCGGAACCGGGTTCCTTCCGCGGTCATCTGCGCTAGACGCGACTCAAGGTGCTTCTTCTCCATCTTAAAGTCGGGAATTCCGTAACGGAGCAGCCCGCCGATGCGGTCATCGCGCTCGTACACGGCAACGGTGTGTCCGGCACGGGTGAGCTGCTGAGCTGCTGCGAGCCCGGCGGGGCCGGAGCCCACTACTGCAATGGTTTTTCCGGTGAGACGCTCGGGCGGGTGCGGTTGCACCCAGCCGTTGGCGAAGGCCTGATCGATGATGGATACTTCGACCTGCTTGATCGTCACCGGGGGCTGGTTGATCCCCAGCACACAGGAGGATTCGCACGGTGCAGGGCAGAGCCTTCCGGTGAACTCGGGGAAGTTATTCGTGGCGTGCAGCCGTTCGATTGCCGCCCGCCCCTCGTCCCGCCAGGTGAGGTCGTTCCATTCCGGAATCAGGTTGCCCAGGGGGCAACCCTGATGGCAGAACGGGATCCCGCAGTCCATACAACGGCCAGCTTGTTTGCGAACCGTTGCCGCATCACCTTGCTCGTAGACCTCTTTCCAGTCCATCAACCGGAGAGCAACGGGACGCCGTGGCGGCAGTTCACGCTCCGGTACCTTCAGGAATCCCTTCGGATCAGCCACCGGTCACCTCCAAAATTCTGTTCCATACAACATCGCCGTCGGGGTCGAGCCCCTCATCAATCGCGGTTTGTCTTGTCTGAATAACTGCGGCGTAATCTCGCGGTACAACCTTGACGAATGCCGCAACGGTCTCGTCCATGTTTTCGAGCATGCGTGCGGCCAAGGCGGAGTCTGTTTCTGCGACGTGGCGCTTGAGGAGATCACCAAGGATTGCCACGTCCGCGCTTCCGAGAGCCTCCAGGCGCAGCTCACCGCTGGCCAGCGAGTCGCGGTTCACGCTTTCCTCACGCAGCCCGTGAACGTATGCGGTACCGCCAGACATTCCTGCTCCCAGGTTGCGTCCGGTAACACCGAGGATCACGGCAAGTCCGCCAGTCATGTACTCGAGCGCGTGGTCGCCCACACCTTCGACGACCGCTGTCGCGCCGGAGTTGCGCACCAAGAAGCGTTCACCCACGATGCCGCGAATGAACATGCTGCCCTGGGTGGCGCCATAACCGATGACGTTTCCTGCGATGACATTGTCTTCTGCAGGGAAGACGCTTGAGCGATCAGGGCGAACAATGATCTCTCCCCCGCACAGTCCTTTACCGACATAGTCGTTGCTGTCGCCTTCCAACCGCAGCGTGATTCCGCTGGGCATAAAGGCGCCGAATGACTGACCAGCCGATCCACGAAGTGTGACGTCGATCGACCCAGTGGGAAGCCCGTGCTCGCCGTGGCGCACGGTCACTTCGTGTCCGAGCATGGTTCCTACGGCGCGTTCCGTGTTGCGGATCACCCGTTCAATCGCGATGTTTCCACCGTTGTCGAGCACGTTGCGGCTGAGACGGATGAGTTCGTTGTCGAAGTGCTTCTCGAGCTCATGTTCTTGCCCACGCTTGTTGCTGCGCGGTTCGTCGTCGCCGAAGGTCGGACCAACCAGGATCGGTGCCAGGTCAAGACCGGAAGCCTTCCAGTGGTCAATTGCACCGTCAACGTCGAGAACTTCGTGATGTCCTACTGCCTCGTCGATACTGCGGAATCCGAGCTCAGCCAGGTACTCACGTACTTCCTGCGCCAGGAACTCGAAGAAGTTGACAACGAACTCGGGCTTGCCAGTGAACCGGTCCCGCAGAACGGGGTTCTGCGTTGCCACACCCACTGGGCAGGTATCGAGGTGGCAAACACGCATCAGAATACAACCGGACACCACGAGCGGCGCGGTCGCGAAACCGAATTCTTCGCCGCCGAGAAGCGCAGCGATAACCACGTCGCGACCCGTTTTCATCTGGCCGTCGACCTGCACAACCACTCGGTCGCGCATACCGTTCAGCATTAGAGTCTGCTGGGTTTCGGCAAGGCCGATCTCCCACGGCGTTCCAGCGTGCTTGAGCGAGTTGAGCGGGCTAGCGCCGGTTCCTCCGTCATGACCCGAGACGAGTACAACGTCGGCGAGAGCCTTCGTCACGCCGGCGGCAACTGCACCGATACCGGCCTGACTGACCAGCTTTACGTGCACTCGAGCCTTGGGGTTGGCACGTTTGACGTCGAAAATGAGCTGTTTGAGGTCTTCGATCGAGTAGATGTCGTGGTGTGGCGGAGGGGAGATCAGACCAACACCGGGCGTACCGTTACGGGTTCGTGCGATCCACGGATACACCTTGCTTGCGGGTAGTTGCCCACCTTCACCAGGCTTCGCACCCTGCGCCATCTTCAGCTGGATGTCGGTGGCGTTCGTCAGATACAGACTCGTGACACCGAACCGGCCGGAGGCAACCTGCTTGATAGCGCTGCGGCGTTCCGGGTCGAGCAGGCGCTCAACGTCTTCCCCGCCCTCACCCGTGTTGGACTTTGCGCCCAGACGGTTCATGGCGATTGCCAGCGTCTCGTGTGCTTCCTGCGAGATCGAGCCGTAGCTCATTGCTCCGGTGGAGAACCGCTTCACGATGGATGACACCGGTTCTACTTCATCAATGGGAACGGGGCTGCGTCCGGCCGTCTTGAATTTGAACAGCCCGCGCAACGTCATCAGGTTCGCAGCCTGGTCGTCGACCAGTTTTGTGTACTCGCGGAAGATGTCGTATCGACGTTCGCGTGTGGAGTGCTGCAACCGGAAGATGGTGTCCGGGTTGAAGAGGTGGGGCGGCCCGTCCCGACGCCACTGGTATTCACCACCGGTGCCCAAACGTTCGTGCGCGACAACAGCGCCGTCTTCTGGGTATGCGTCGGCGTGACGTGCTGCACTTTCCGCTGCGATTACTTCCATGCCGACTCCGCCCAACAGGCTGGAGGTGCCGGTGAAGTACTCGTCAACGAAGTCTTGACCGAGGCCAACAGCTTCAAATGCCTGCGCGCCAGCGTAGGAACCCACAACGGAGATGCCCATCTTGGACATGATCTTCAGAACACCCTTACCGAGTGCCTTGATGAGGTTGGCGACGGCTTTCTCCGCCGTGATGTCCTGCAGCATGCCGCTGCGCACCAACTCTTCGACCGATTCCATCGCAAGATATGGATTAACGGCGGATGCCCCGTAGCCCAGGAGCAGCGCAACGTGATGTACCTCACGGACGTCACCGGCTTCAACGATCAGGCCAACCTTCATCCGGTTTTGCTTGCGGATGAGGTGATGGTGCACGGTGGCAAGCATCAGCAGTGACGGCACAGGCGCGAGGTCGCGGTTTGAGTCGCGGTCAGAGAGCACCAGGAATGATGCGCCGTTTGCGATTGCTTCGTCCGCTTCGCGGCACATGGCGGCGAGACGCTTCTCCATTGCCTTCGGGCCCTTGTCGACGCGGTACAACCCCCGAATGGTGGTGGTGACCTGGCTGCCGGGGCTTGGGTCGATGTGCTGAATCTTCGCCAGCTCGTCGTTGTTGATGACGGGGAAGTTCAGAATGACCTGACGGGCATGCTCGGGTGTTGCGTCGAGCAGGTTGAGCTCCGGGCCAAGACCCAAACTCATCGAGGTGACTACCTCTTCGCGGATGGAGTCCAACGGCGGGTTGGTTACCTGTGCGAACTGCTGGGCGAAGTAGTCGAAGAGCAACCGGGGTCGCTGCGACAACACGGCGATGGGCGTGTCGGACCCCATCGCGCCAAGTGGTTCCGCGCCAGCTTTTGCCATCGGCGCCAGGAGGATTCGAACTTCTTCCTCCGTGTAGCCAAAGGTGCGCTGACGGCGCGTGACGGATGCCGGGGTGTGAACAATGTGTTCACGTTCGGGCAGGTCAGCAAGGTTGATTCGACCGGAGTCGAGCCATTCGCCCCACGGCTTGGAACCGGCAAGTTCGGCCTTGATCTCGTCGTCTTCGATGAGACGACCGGCCTCGGTGTCGACGAGGAACATCTTTCCGGGACGCAATCTGCCTTTGCGGACAACGCGAGCAGGGTCGATGTCGAGAACGCCAATTTCGCTCGCCAGGACAATCAATCCGTCGTCCGTAACGAGGTACCGTCCAGGTCGTAGACCGTTGCGGTCGAGTGTGGCGCCGACGAGAGATCCGTCGGTGAAGACGAGGGCAGCTGGGCCGTCCCACGGCTCCATCAACATCGAATGGTATTCGTAGAAATCGCGGCGTACAGGGTCGATGTCGACCTGGTTTTCCCATGCTTCCGGAACCATCATCATGATGGAATGCGGAAGCGACCGACCCGTGAGGCTCAGCAGCTCGACAACCTCATCGAACGACGCCGAGTCGCTGGCGCCGGGGGTCACGATGGGCAGGATCGGGGCAATGTCGCCAATCAGCTCGGACTCGAGTTGCGATTGACGTGCTCGCATCCAGTTGCGGTTGCCCTGCACCGTGTTGATCTCGCCGTTGTGCGCGATCATCCGGAACGGCTGCGCAAGCGGCCACGACGGGAACGTGTTGGTGGAGTACCGCGAATGGACGAGCGCCAACCGCGACATAAACCGGTCATCACTGAGGTCAGGGTAAAACGGCTCCAGTTGAAGCGTGGTAACCATGCCCTTGTAGACAAGGGTGCGGCTCGACAACGACGGGAAGTAGGCGCCAAGTTCTCGCTCTGCCCGCTTGCGAAGACGGAACGTTTGACGATCTAAAGCGATTCCAGCGCGCGGAGTACCAAATTCATCAACAAGAGCGGATGCCACAAAAAGCTGCTCGAAGACGGGCATGGCGTCACGGGCGAGGTTTCCCAGTTCCACCGGATTGGTGGGAACCAGACGCCAGCCGAGAACAACAAGCTGCTCGTCGACGGCAATTGCCTCAATGCCCTGCTTGAGCGTGGCGCGCTCATCCGCGTCGGTGGGCAAGAACGCCATACCTACGGCGTATTGTCCTGCGGCGGGCAGCTCGAAGGAGCTGACCGCGCGAAGGAACTCATCAGGAATCTGAGTGATGATGCCCGCTCCGTCACCCGTGCCCGCGTCAGAGCCAATGGCTCCGCGGTGTTCGAGGTTACGAAGCGCATTCAACGCCAGGTCGATAATGTCGTGCCCCGCGGTTCCACGCAGGGTGGCAACCATCGCGAGCCCGCAGGCGTCGCGTTCGCGTTCAGGG
>DASYMY010000642.1:0-1512 GCA_036008825.1 Glaciihabitans sp. | reverse complement strand
GTGGTGCTCCTTAGAAAATGGAAGGGGATACTCGCTGGCGCGATCACGAGCGGACGAGACGCGCGATGGCTTGAGAAGCCTCCCGCAGCTTGTCTTCGGCGACCTGTCCGCCCTGGGCTGCTGCTTCTGCAACGCAGTGAGCAAGGTGATCTTCGAGGAGGGCGAGCGCAACGGTCTCCAACGCCTTGGTGACGGCAGACACCTGAGTGAGAACGTCGATGCAGTAGGTGTCTTCTTCAACCATGCGCTCGATGCCGCGAACTTGTCCCTCTGCACGCCTTAGACGTTTGATGAGATCCGTTTTGTTTCCGTCGTATCCGACCACAACACCCTCGCACTCTTCCGGTATACCCCCTAGGGGTATCTCGAGTATATGCGCGTCCCCCGATTTATGCGAGTGACGTCACCGGGAGGACTCGTCGCGGGGCGAGGACACAGCGGCGGCTGTGCGCTCGGTGGCATCCGCAATTCGATTCAAAGCACCAACAATGCTGATGCTCGCGAAGATAACGGCAAGAAGGATTGCGACTACTAACCAGGTGATAAGCATCAACCCACCCTAACGAAGTCGATTTTTTTGTTACTGGTGTCTGGCTGCGGGGATGAGGTCGAGCATAAAGTCGCGGGTCAATGGTGCGAGGGGAAGAGCGCGCGCTTCGTCTACCGTGACCCACACCATTTCGGCGATTTCTGCAGCAGCGGCGACGGTCTCAGTGACGGTGAGCGAGACCCCCCCCCCCCCAACGGTGTGATCCACCTCGTTCGCGGCATCGGCAACAAAATGGCCAACATAGTTCAGCTGATCGGGAAGAACGACCAGTCCAACTTCTTCCCCCAGCTCACGGGCAAGGGCCTCAGCGGGAGACTCCCCCGACTCAATCTTGCCTCCGGCCTGCATAAATTTAGTTGTGCCAGTTTTGCGCACCAGGAGCAGACGCCCGTCAGGATCAGAAATTAATGCGGCAGAGATGCGGATGACACGGGGCTCGGCTTGTTCACTCACCCAGTGACCGTACCGTGGTCACTCGGTCGCGTGGGCATCGAGGAATGCGTACAGTTCCTGGTCGTCCACCCCGGGGAACGTCCCCGACGGCAGCGGCGACAGGATGTGTGCGTGCAATTTTGCACTCGACCAGGCTTTACCTGACCAGCGCATGGCACGTTCTCCTGACGGGCGCCGACAGCAGTTCTCGTCGGGACAGCGCGAGAGCTCCCGGTTGGTGGTTTCGCGGCCACGAAACCATTTTGCCTGAGCGAACGGTACCCCGATAGTGATGGAAAACTCGTCGTCACCCGTTGACCCGGTTTGTGTGGACTCAAAGAAGGTGCCCTCGGGGGTGTCGGTGTATTGGTAGAACTCCGTGGTGCGGTTGGTTCGGGTGAACGCCATTCGCGAGCTCCACTTGCGACACACAAGCTGACCCTCGGTGGAGCCGGTGACATCAACCGGCAGTCGCAGCCCATCGTTCTCATACGCTTTGTACACACCCCCCTCGCCTCCTACGCGTAAAA
>DASYMY010000641.1:0-1804 GCA_036008825.1 Glaciihabitans sp. | reverse complement strand
GCCGTGGTTGTCAGAACGGTGCAGCTCAGCAGGCATCTTGACGCAACCTTGTGGTTGTGGGTCAGATTACGTCTGAGCTAGCACGCCCCTCATGCCACTGAAGCTGTCTGAGTCGTGTCAACGATGCGGCTGATTTTCTTGGCCACCTCAGCTGCCCGGTGGGGCCCTGTCAGCGTTCCGAATCGAGGGGTGACGTGCACGACTTCAAATGCACCTCCGCCGGTCCAAGATATTTGAGAGGTAATCCCACCACGGTCCGTTCCATCAACGACCGCCCGGAGACGTGGGAGCGTAAAGTCGAGCACGGTCCGCGTGATACGTTCCACAGCAACCCAACGCCTACGCATCTTGTGCGCGGTTGCCGCCGTAGTGCCTGATCCTGCAAAAAGGTCCACGACCAGTTCGCCCGGCCTCGTAGCTATGTGAATAATGCGCTCCAGCAGCTCTTCCGGTTTTGGAGTGTCGAAAACTTCAATTTCCGGGAACAGCTCAAGGAGGTGTCGCTTGGCGTCATCGTTGGTGCCCACGTCGGAGGAGCCCCAAACGGTAAAGGGAACCAGCCCTCTTAGCTGATGGGCAAAAAGCTTCAGACGGGGCGAGCCGCTACCGTTCTTGGGGAACCAGATCCTGTCATCAGCCAACAGGTTTTCGTATGTTGGTTCTGTGGCGTACCAGCTCCGTCCGCGCGGAGGGCGCTGCACCGCTCCGCTGGGCGTGACTATGTCGTACTGCTGGGCTTTCCGGAATCCAGGTGCCGTAAATGGTGCGTCGGTCCACGGTCCGCGGGGGTCGTTATCGCGGTTCAGCAGGTTGGTTTCGTCCTTTACCAAGAGGTTGCGGGACGTCTTCCACGCCCGGGGCCCGCTGGGCGCATAAACCAGGATGGTGTCATGGTTTGAGGAGAACGCCGCGCGGCTATCACGCGTCGTCTTCTTCTGCCAGACAATCGAGGTAACGAACGCCTTCTCGCCGAAGACCTCGTCCATGATCATGCGAGCCCGGTGGACTTCGGAGTCATCAAGGTGAACCCAGATACTGGCGTCGTGTGTTAGATGCGGCCTTATCGCGGCAAGACGGTCACGCAGCATTGAGAGCCACATCGGGCGCTGCATGGTGTCGTTGTACTGACGAAAATTGACCTGCGTGTTGAACGGTGGATCGATGTAGACGAGGCGGACCCCGTCTTCCAGAACGTCCGTGTTCATCGCCAGCCCCTCAAGGGCATCAAGGCCGTCCCCGATTACTAGAATGTTCGACCGGCGGTCTATGTTGGTGGAGGTCAGCGGGGTGAGCCTGAGCGATTTCGTTAGTCGTTCATCGGTTGGCTGAAGCCACTCATAGCCCGTGAGGCCCGAAGCCCGGAGCGTAAGGTCTTTGTTTGGCCACACCAGCTCGACAAAGTCGCTCATGCTCTTCCACCTCGTGTCTAGGGTCAGCGATCCAATGTCAGTGGCCGCCTGTTCAATACAATTCACAATGATCTCACGAGCCAACGACAAAAGTTGGCAGGTTTAACTGCGGAGGCCCCCATTATCGACACGTTGATGCCCACGGCGGACGTCAGGCCTTCGACGGCAAAGATCGAAGCGCGCGCCCAAAAACCCTTCCTCAAGTGGGCGGGTGGGAAGACACGTCTTCTCCCAAAAATCCTTCCTTACGTGCCGGATAGCTTTGCCAACTACCACGAGCCGTTCTTGGGTGGAGGAGCAATGTTCTTCGCCGTCCAGGACCGAATTCAAGGTCGGGCGCACCTCACCGATCTCAACGAGGAACTCGTCAACGCATGGATCGCCGTCCGCTCACA